>DMRT01000039.1 GCA_003455235.1 Chitinophagaceae bacterium | reverse complement strand
ATGTCGAGCATGCGGTCGGCCTCGTCAAGTACAAATATGTTCAGGTGTTTAAGATCAATAAATCCCTGGCTGATGAGGTCGAGCAGGCGGCCGGGGGTGGCAATCAGAATATCCACACCACGCCGCAATGTATTCACCTGGTTCACCTGAGATACACCGCCGAAAATAACCGCATGACTAAGCCCGGTAAACTTGCCGTAGGCGGCAAAGCTGTCATTGATCTGGATAGCCAGCTCGCGGGTGGGCGTTAAAATCAGCACTTTAATATTACGGGGTCCCCGCTCATCTTTCTTCTGCTGGTACAGGAGCTGCAGGATGGGAATGGCGAAAGCAGCCGTTTTGCCGGTGCCGGTTTGCGCACAGCCAAGCAGGTCTCTTTTTTCAAGCACCAGCGGAATGGATTGTGCCTGGATGGGTGTGGGGGTTGTATATCCTTCTGCATCCAATGCTTTAAGGATGGGATCAATCAGGTCTAATTTTTTAAATGCCATTAAATAAATGGTTTATCTGGTATAAGGCTGGTAAAGACGTTGCATTTTCTGACTCAGCGGGAATATTTTTTACCACATTGGCTTGCAACAAGCGTATCTTATAAAAGGAGTGGAGCACAAAAATAGGCTTTTGTTTTTAAATGCCCGGAAAACAGGGGCCGGTACAGGTTCTGCGGCGTTCTATTCCGGCAATCCGTAAATTTGCGAACAACATCATTTCATGTCAACCCTTACGGTCTCCACCATCCAAACCAATCTTATCTGGGAAGAGAAATCGGCTAACCTCCGCATGCTGGAGAACAAAATAACATCCCTGGAAGAAAAAACAGAGATTGTGGTGCTGCCCGAAATGTTCAGCACCGGCTTCAGCATGAATCCCGGAGAGCTCGCTGAAACCATGGAAGGAGAAACCGTTCAATGGATGAAACGGGTAAGCAGGGAAAACAGCATTATACTTACCGGCAGTATTATTATTGAAGAAGAAGGAAATTTTTTTAACCGGCTTATATGGATGCTGCCCAACGGACAGTACGGACATTATGATAAGCGTCACCGGTTTGCCTATGCCGGCGAAGACGAAAAGTATACGGCTGGGAATAAGCGACTGATTGCTTCGGTGAAAGGCTGGAAGGTAAACCTGCAGGTTTGTTATGACCTTCGTTTCCCGGTATGGTCACGCAACCGGGTTATCAACTACGCCCAACCCGGTTCGGCTCCGCTCATTGCGCCGGAATACGACCTGCTCATTTATGTAGCCAACTGGCCCGAACGGCGCAGTCATGCCTGGAAAACATTGCTGTGTGCAAGAGCCATCGAAAACCAATGTTATGTGATTGGTGTGAACCGGGTAGGAACGGATGGAAACAACATTTACCATAGCGGTAACAGCTTGGTGATTGATCCATTGGGACAGGTGTTGTACCATATGGCCGATGCCGAAGATGTTTTTACTATTACCCTGCAAAAAGAAAAGCTGGAGGAAGTGCGTGAAAAATTCCCCTTCTGGAAAGACGCCGATTCATTTAATATTACCTGATGCCGGGGCACGCTTATTGTTTTCCCTGATCATCTCCATCACCACCTGCATTTTTTTATCAACGCCTTTCAGCAACGCACGATAGTCGGTACCCACATAAATATCAGGCACCACGCCGCGGCCGTCTTTAGCAACATGATTGTACTGCACCAGCCTGAATAAGGGCAACCGCACCTTCAGGTGTGTGTTGGGTAGGATGATATCCGGAATCAGGATGCCGTTGTTGCCATACCATCCGCCACCGGCTTCTTCGCCCAGCAGGCTAATGCCCGGCTGACCCTTTACCGCATTGCAGAAAATGGCCGATGCAGAGAATGTGGAGCCATTGATCAGCACATAAAGATCTCCTCCAAAATGATTTTTCTTTTTAGGCTTGTATAGCTTTCTCTCCCAGTGACCGAAATGATAATGGCCATCGTCATTTTTTTTAGTGAGAAAGAAAAGCCCCAGGTTATTGATGAAGCCATTCTTTACATAGCGGGTATAAGGGCGCAGCGATTTTGCAACAGCAAATGAAGTATCCGCCACCTTAAACGGTTTGCGGCTTACGTATTTGGTAAGCAATGTGGAAAGATTAATTCGTCCGCCGCCATTGCTGCGCAGATCCAGCACCACATTGCTGATACCGGCCTTGCGTATATAGCGGAATGTTTGCCGGTAAAATTTCCGTAGCCGCCCGGTGGAAAAAGTATTAAGCGTGATGATGGCCGTGTTGTTTACAGTATCCACAGCCAGTGAACGAAGGTCCAGCAGTCTTTTTTTATTCGACTCCCTTTTATCCCTGTTAACGGGCGGGTTTTGCTTTTGTCTTTGCGTGCTGTCTTTTTTCTGTTCAAAAACAGGGATGGATACGGCTCGTTCGGTATTCGTACTGTCCAGGTAAGTTATGTTGTAGTTTTTGCTGAGCCCGATCACGTTTCGGTGATAGTATGGAAAGTTGCTGCTCAGGCGGATATAGTTTACGTTGTTGGCATCCCCGTCTTCGGTCATATACCCGAACAATGTATCCTTCAGCGCTGCGCTGTTCATGCCGTTCACAGAACGGACGATGGTTCCTCTCTTTAAGATGGAGTCCCTCCTGTTCAGGTTGTTGGTCACCACCATGGTATCGTTCCAGAATTTCATGAACAGCGGGAAAGAAGAAAAGCGCTTATCGGCCACCCAGTTGTTGTATGCTTTACTCATTCCAAAGCTGGTGTGCCCGCAATGAATCTTATCCGTAAGCGGGGCGATGATCTTCCAGCCGAACTGCTGTTCGCTCATGCTGTCTTTGATTTCGGCATAGTACCGGTTAAAGTACATATCCATACTGTCTTTGCTGGTATACCAGTACAGCGAGGGATGTTTTTTCTCTAGGATGTTCCTTAGCAGGGAATAGTCTTCCTGTAGCTGCTGGCGGGAATATTTTTTAGAAGGAGAGTAGCTTTTAGAAGCAGTGGCGCAGGAGCATAAATACAAAACCGGTAAAAGGAAAAAGATGTTTTTTAAAAATTTCATTTTCGGTTTGAGCCAGATTATGTACAGCCGCCGGGATATTACTTCAAATGATTCCATCCCTGGGCAACCAGTTCGTGTTTATTTCCGCCCCGGGTAATGATCGTTTTACCCTCGTTGGCCTCTGTAATATACCCAATTATGCTAAAGCCGTTGTTGGCATTGATCTTTTCATAATCCGCCTGGCCAACGGTGAACAGCATTTCGTAATCTTCACCGCCGCTGAGTGCGCAGGCGGTGGGGTCCAGCTCCAGTTTATAAGCAAAGTCTTTCGACTCCTCATTCACCGGTAGTTTGTCTTCATACAGTACACAACCCACTTTACTTTGTTTGCAGATGTGCAGCAGGTCGCTGCTGAGTCCATCACTGATGTCCATCATGCTGGTGGGAACAATATTCTGTGCAGCAAAATATTCAATCACATCTTTTCTTGCTTCGGGCTTAAGCAGCCGGCCAACAATGTATGCCCTGTTCTCCAGGTCGGGCTGGGCGCCGGTTTCCTGGAAAATCTTTTTTTCTCTTTCCAGTATAGTCAGCCCCAGGAAGGCGCCCCCCAGATCACCGCTTACGCAGATAAGATCATTTACTTTGGCTCCATCCCGTTTTACATAACTGTCGGGCGCCACTTCGCCGATGGCAGTAACGCTGATCACGAAGCCGCGTTGAGATGACGTGGTGTCTCCACCCACCAGGTCAACATTATATCTTTCACAGGCGGCATACACTCCTTCGTAAAATTCATCCAGCGCCTCCACGCTGAATTTATTACTGATGGCAATGCTCAGCAGTATCTGTGTGGGCGTTGCATTCATTGCATAAATGTCGCTGAGGTTCACCACCACCGATTTGTATCCAAGGTGTTTTAGCGGCGTATACATCAGGTCAAAATGGATGCCTTCCACCAGCAGGTCGGTGCTTACCACTGTTTGCCGGCCAAAATGATCAATTACAGCCCCGTCGTCACCCACGCTTACCAGGGTGGAACTGTTTCTTGTTTCATTGTTTTTGGTAAGGTGATCGATAAGGCCGAATTCACCAAGAGATGATATTTCTGTACGTTGTTCCATGTTATATTGCTAAAACACTAAAGGAAGAAAGGAGGAAAAAGCGAAAACTCTCTTTTGCTCTTTGTGCTCTTAGCTTAATTGTTTTCTGTTGTGTATTACTTCTATCAGTTCGTCGTGTATCACCCCGTTTGTTGCCACCAGTTTCTTTTGATAAGGTGAATATTTATCACCATTCATATCAGTCACCTTGCCGCCGGCCTCTTCTACAATCAGGTAACCGGCCGCCGTATCCCAGGGGCTCAGGCTGTGCTCAAAAAAACCATCAAACCGTCCGGCCGCCACCCAGCACAGATCAATAGCCGCACTTCCCAACCTGCGAACCGGGATTCCTTTGCGCACAAAGCGTTCAAACACCTGCAGCGGCCCGTTCTCCATATCGAGGTAGGTATACGGAAAACCGGTTACCAGGCAGCTGTGTATCACTTCAGATTTTTTGCTTACGCTTATTTTTTTATCGTTCAGGAAAGCGCCTTTCCCTTTTTCGGCAAAAAACAGTTCATGGATGAATGGATTATATACCGCACCAAGGATCATTTCACCGTTTTTTTCAACACCGATGCTTACCGCACAGATAGGAATGCCGCTGGCATAGTTGATGGTTCCGTCGATGGGGTCGATGATCCACTTTACATCACTGGCTGTTGCCGTTTCCCCGGATTCTTCACCGAGGATAAAGTGATCGGGGTATTCAGACTGGATGACATCAATAATGGCTTTTTCAGAAGCATGATCGGCTTCTGTAACCCAGTTATTGATTCCTTCCTTGTTGCTGATCTTCAGGTCTTCGTTATTGAAATACCGCCTTAGTTCTTCGGCTCCGGCTTCTACAGCGTTGAGCAGTGTGGTTTTTAACATGCCGCAAAGATACAAAGCCTTCTTTACTATATTTGAATATGCGATTGTCGGTTATCATTGTCAACTACAACGTGAAGTACTTCCTGGAACAGTGCCTGTATTCTGTTCAAAAAGCCTGTGCCGGCCTCGCCGTGGAGGTGATCGTGGTGGACAATCATTCAACAGATGAAAGCCGGTCTTTTCTGGAGCCTTCCTTTCCCGGCGTCCGGTTTATCTGGAACGAAAGCAATGAAGGCTTTGCCAAAGCCAACAACCGGGCCATCTCATATGCCACGGGCGAATACATCCTGTTCCTGAACCCCGATACACTGGTGCCGGAAGACTGCTTCCATCAATGCATCCGTTTCCTGGAATCAAAACAAAACGCTGCGGCAGTGGGGGTTAAAATGATTGATGGAACCGGCCGGTTCCTGAAAGAAAGCAAAAGAGCCTTTCCGTCGCCGCTGACATCGCTGTATAAATTATCCGGTCTTTCGGTTTTGTTTCCCCGGTCACAAACATTTGCCCGGTACCACCTCGGCCATCTTTCAGAAAATGAGAACCATGAAGTGGATGTATTGGCCGGCGCCTTTATGATGATTCCCCGCCGGCTGCTGGACGAAGTGGGCAGCTTTGACGAAACATTCTTCATGTATGGCGAAGACGTGGACCTCAGCTACCGGCTACAGAAAGCCGGCTGCAAAAATTTTTATTTTTCCGAAACAAGCATCATTCATTTTAAAGGCGAAAGCACCAAGCGGGGTAGTATGAACTATGTGCGGATGTTTTATACCGCCATGAGCCTGTTTGTAAAAAAACATTACAGCGGAACCCGGGCCAGCCTGTTTATTTTTCTGATACAGGTTGGAATATTAACCCGGGCCTTCCTCGCTGCAACGGCCAGCCTGCTGAAAAAAGCAGGATTGCCGATACTGGATGCAGCTACCATCCTCACCAGTTTCTGGGTAGTCAAATATTTCTGGAATACCTATATCCGGCAGGATGTGAACTATTCACCCAATACCCTGTGGATTGCCTTTCCTGTTTTTACGGCCGCCTTTCTTATGGTTTCTTATTATTCGGGATTGTATGATAAGGGATACAAACAATCACAGCTGGTTCGGTCAACTGTAATTGCCGGGCTTTTATTGTTGAGCGGGTACGGACTGTTGCCCGAAACCATGCGATTTTCAAGAGGCATTCTGTTGTTTGGAATCCTGCTCGCCTTTGCTGTTATGAACCTGCTCCGGCAACTATTTATAGAACTGCGCTTACTGGAAACGGATGATGAAGACGAAGAAAAAAGACAAACCCTGGTTGTTGCCAATGCCGCAGACTTTGACGCTATCAACAACCTGATGCTGAATGCAGGCATGCAGGAGCGGGTGCTGGGAAGGGTTAGCCCAGGGTTCCCGAATGAGGAGCCGGGATCCCTGGGAGGCATCGACCAGTTGCCGGTACTGATCAATAAATACCGGGTAAGGGAAGTGATCTTTTGTGAAAACGGATTAAGCCTGAAAGAAACAATCAGCCTGGTGAGTAAACTGCCGGCCGTTACCCGTAATAAATTTCATGCATCCGGAAGCCGCAGCATTGTGGGCAGTGACAGCAAGAATGTCAGCGGCGATTATGTTGCGGCGGCAAAAAAATACCGGGTGGCGAAGCCAATTAACCGGCGCAACAAACGGTTGTTCGACATCTCCCTCAGTGCCTTTTTCATCATTAGTTTTCCCGTTCATCTTTTTTTGCAAAAACGGCCGGCCGGCTTTTATAAAAACGTTTTTTCGGTTCTGGCTGGAAACAAGTCCTGGGTAGGATATGCGTCGGCAAATAAACAACTGCCACCCATCCATGCAGGCGTGCTTACCAGTACTGCACTGCCCTTCTTACTGAATGAGCTGCCTGAAGAAAGTCTGCAGAAAAGCGATGAGTGGTATGCTTCAGAATATACCGTGATGCTCGATGTACAGAAGATAAGAAGCGGGTACCGGTATTTGTATTATTGATGCGGCCGGAACTTTTCCACCCATGATTTTATACTATCATTATGCTGTACCGGAATCTCTGCCAAACGGTAAGCAAAACCCGATGCTTCTTTCAGGGCGCCGGTTAAAGAAAACTGCGCCTGGTTTATACAGCAGAATATTTTTTTTACAGAAAGATACCCGGCCAGGTATTCTTGTTCTGTTTGTCCCGGGGTGGGAACCAGTACAGCTTTTTTATCCAGCCTGATGAGGTCCATAACGGTTGAATAACCACATCGACTGATGATGATTTCCGATTGCAGAATAAGCCTGTTTAATTCATCGCTGTTCATCAGGTCATACACTTCAAGCGAAGGGTTATCCTTGCTGTTTAACACCGGGGCGTTGATCACCCCCCTTACCAGCACAATTTTCCCATTACAAAGCGACGCCTCTTTTAACACCAGGTTTTCCAGCATGGTTCGTTGCGGCTCAGGCCCCGAGAGAATAACGGCTGCCGCATACTTTTTTTCAAGCTCCTGTTTGCTGAAACGGGACTGCGGCCCGATATACTTCACCGGAACGGCGGGAAGAACCACCGGGTGTGATAATTTTCCCGCCAGGTTTAGTTCTCCGGCATAGTCCGGCACCCAGCATTCATTAAACCGGTTGATGAACCGGTAGTGGGCTTTCCGTATCGCCCATTCCACAAAGCGGGAGCCTGCTTTTACCTGTAACTGGTGGGTGATATAAACCGAAGGGAGGTTCCGGTGAAAAAATCCCGGACGGTTATCAGAAATGACGGCACTTACTGCGTATTGCTCAACAATTTGTTTCAACCAGCGCCGTTCACGGTAAATGGTTGAAATGATGCCGGGCAACTGGGCCAGTAACACCCACGGCAGCAAGCTTCTTTTTCTGCTGTATCGAATATTATATCCTCTTGTTTCCAGGCAGGTAAGTGCCGGGAACTGGTTTTTAAGTAAAACCCGGCCAGCGCCCGATGCAGCCAGGATCACATCGCAGCCCAGGTTCAATAAATTAGTTATAATTGGAATACAGCGGGTTGCATGGCCAAGTCCCCAATCCATCGGAGCAATCAGTATAACAGGCTTGTTAATTTTTTTATCTTTCATTAAACGAAAACAATAAAGTTTTCTGAAAATTGTTTAACTTGGAAACCTGAAAATATGCAACAAATAAGTAAAAAGGCATTATTCGTTTTGATTATTGCCGGTTTATTGGTTACTGCCGGGTGTTCTTCGTCAAAAAAGGGCCAATGCGGTTGTCCGAATAAACAGGGAATGGTTGGATACAAGTAATGGGTAACCCCCCCAAAAAACTATGAACAATCCGAACAGGGACTTACTGGTTTTGTTCAATCATGAGGTAATGACTCAAAAAGCAATTGAGCATGAGGTGGAACAATTGCATCAACTGCTGTTCACCATCGAGGGGATCGACAACCTGGTTGTTGCACACGAAATTTTAGACCTCAACAGGTACCGGGTTATAAACAACACTACACAACTCCGCAAACTGATTCGCCAGCGGGAATTGAAACCCTTTGTTTTCCTGAATTGTAAAAACTGAGTTACTTCAGTTTCCCTAATGCCGTCCGGAGTTTTTCCAGCATTTCATTTATTTCTTCTTTTTTGCAGGTGCCCACGCTTAGCCTGTACCAGCTGCTTGATGCATCGGCACCAAAGGCATAAAACGGAACAATGGCCAGGCTGGCTTCATTGAGTAAGTAATTGGTAACATCGGATTGTTTCAGCAACAATTGTCCATCGGGCGTGGTTTTGCCCACCAGGTCAATCTGTATGGTAAGATAAATGGCCGCCTGCGGCGCAATGGCATCCACCGTAAATCCTTCTTCTTTCAATTGCATCAGCCCCTTGTAAATGCGGCGCAGCCTTTCCTCAATCTCAGACTTAAAATGAACCAGGTATTTTTTTATTGCCTCTTCTTTCACCAGGAATTTGGCCACGGCTTTTTGTTCAGCCATTGGCGCCCAGGCTCCCATGTGTGAAAGAATGGATTTCATTTTCGCAATTACAGACGAAGGCCCGGTTGCCCAACCCACCCGTACTCCGGTGGCGGCAAACACCTTGCTGATGGCATCCACACAGATGGTGTACGCTTTCATCTCGGGTCTTAATGCAACGGGATGATAATGTTTAATGTCTCCATAGGTAAGTGTCCAGTACATCTGGTCGAAGAAAAGGTACAGTTTTTTTTCTCCTTCGCCGCGGCGTTTATTTTCTTCCAGAACCAGGTCGCAGATCTTTTCAAGTTCCGTTTTGCTGAGGGTGGTTCCGGTTGGGTTTTGCGGCGTGCA
>DMRT01000132.1 GCA_003455235.1 Chitinophagaceae bacterium | reverse complement strand
GGTGCTGCGGCGTCATCTGCTGCCGAATCTGAGCACGCTCATCCTCACCTACCTCACGCTGACGATTCCGGCGGTCATCCTTGATGAATCACTCCTGAGCTTCCTCGGTCTCGGCATCGAAGATCCGGCGGCAAGCTGGGGTTCGCTGCTGAAGGACGGAGCCCAGGTCATCAACCCGCTCGAAAGCAAGTGGTGGTTGCTGGTGTTCCCGGCCCTGCTGATGTCGGCGAGTTTGTTGGCCCTCAATTTCCTCGGCGATGGCCTTCGAGACGCGTTCGACCCGAAAAGTGGGGAGTGAAATGACTGGTTAAGTTGGCATGAGGCCTGCTTTAATGGCTCGGTTCGACTCGCGGGCCAACCATCTGCGGGACGGATTCAACCAACCATACCAACCAACCATGACCCAACCTGCGCTTATGCGTCGCGGGCGTGGCACCACGCTGTTTTCCGCAGCGTGCGCCGCGCTTTGCTGTGCCTCCACGTCGTTGCACGCCGCCGAAACGTCCACCATCCAGAGCGGAGACACCGCCTGGCTGCTCACCTCCACCGCCCTCGTCCTCTTCATGATGATCCCAGGCCTGGCGCTGTTCTATGCGGGCCTCGTGCGTTCGAAGAACGTGCTCTCAATCTTCATGCAGTGCTTTGCGCTGACGGCCGTGCTGAGTCTTTTGTGGCTCGTGTGTGGCTATTCGTTTACCTGCTGAACCCACCGTGCATTCAGGATGGAATTGGTCACGAATACCTCATCGGCATCCATCAGTTCGTCGACAGTGATGGCTGATTCATAAACGGGGATATCATGATCTGCCAGTAACCGGATGATGTTCTTCCTCATCACGCCTGCGATACAGCCTTCTTCCAGCGATACGGTACTTACTTTTCCGTTTTTAACGATGAATATATTCGCAATGGAACTGTCGCAAACCCTGCCTGCATCATTCAGCACCGCCGCATCGTTCCATTTTTCTTTTTTTGCCTGCAGGGCAGCCAGCACATAAGGAAGAAAGTTATTGTGTTTGAGGTTGCTGAGTACATCCCTGCATTTGCGGGCATCGGTATGAATTCCCATCACAAGACCGTTGCTGTTCCATTGCCCAGCGTTTTCGGGTAATGCCCATGTTTGAACGAGGTACCCGGGCTGGTGGTTCATCACATCATAAAGTCCGCCATCGCCGCGAAAGAGGGTAAGGCGGATCCTGGCGAGCCCCGTATGCCTGTTTTTTTTTAGCAGTTCACCTATTTCATGCTCCAGTCTTTCGGGGGTAAGCAGTGCCGGCACATTAAATTGCATCAGGTGCAGGCCATTCCACAACCGGTCAAAATGATCGGCTGCAAAAAGCAGTTGCCCATTGCTGCTTTTAAACGTTTCAAATAATCCATCGCCATAGCGGAGTGCCCGGCTATCGGGGCCAATCACGGCCCTGCCGGCTTCATAAGATTTGCCGTTGTAAATAAAATGTGCCATTGATCAAATATACTAACGGGGACGTTATGTAACCGGGTAAAAGAAAGCCCCCGGAAAACCGGGGGCAATTTTTCATTACAGTTTTAGAGACCAGAGTTAAAACGATAACTGTTAGTGGCTTTCGTCTAAAATATTGTGTTTTACGGCGTACATGATGAGTCCGGCGGTGCTTTTGGCGCCGGTTTTTACTTTCAGCTTATCGCGGATGGCTTCCACGGTACGTGGGCTCAGGTCTACGATATCGGCTATTTCTTTGGTGCTTTTTTCTTCGCACATCAGTTTAAGAATGAGTATTTCTTTTTCATTCAGCTGGGCTTCCTGCTGCACCATCCGCTGCGGCATGGCATCGTTGCGCTGTTTCAGGTTGGTGAGCAGCGCCTTATTGGTAAGCGAGTTGAAATAGTATTCCTGTTCAAAACAGGTTTTGATGGCTTCGTAAATGATTTCACTGTCGCTGGTTTTGGTAAGGTAGCTGTTGGCTCCTATTTCCATAAGCTTGGTGATCATACTATGATCGTCCATCATGGTGAGCATAATCACCCGTACTTCGGGGTATAATTTTTTGATTTCCGGCAGGGCGGTGATACCGTCCATAATCGGCATCTGGATGTCCAGGAGTATCACATCCGGCTGGATCATTTTGAGCATGTTCAAAAGGTGCATTCCATTATCGGCCTCGGCAATCACTTTCACATCTTTTTTAGCACTTAAAGCAGTTTTAACTCCCGCCCGGTAAAGCACATGATCGTCGGCAATAATAACCTTGATAGGCTCTCTCATATTTTCGTTCGGCATCATATTTTTGGCATTGAGGGATTACGAATACCCTATTATAACGTTGGCCGCAAGTTCAAATTATATTCATAGATAATAAAGAGTGTAATTACCCTATGTTCCGGATGGGGTTTTTACGAAAAGAAACGGGTAGTTTACCTCGCTGCTGTTTTTTTGTAGAAAAATGTCGACAGCAGATGCTTAAACCTATTATTGAACCCTAACTGCAAAATGATACCAGAATTGAGAAATTGCCTGATCTGAGAATATCAGGCTAAGGAAATAGACAGCCGAATACATTGTCCTTTTTTAGCTATCTCAATAAATCCCTCGGCGAGGATCAGGGTTTTTCAAGCGTTTGGTGCATCCACGGCTGTTCTAATCTGTGAAGAGCTGCTAACTATGCTATGAAGAAAATAGGAAGTATGTTTCATTTCGGCATGAAATAAACTTATTGTGTCACGCAATTGCACCCCAAGCAGGATCTGGAGAGATTTACTTTTTTCATGCAAAATAAAATTAGAACTGGAAAATAAAACAAAGGGTTATGCAGATTTCCAACTCAACGCTGCATCTTAACTTCAGCATTCAAGGTGCTGTGTGAGAATTAATTCCACCTGATTAATATTACTGTGTGGGGGCAGTTTCCTCCTGGGAATCACACCTGTTTTTCCAAAAAGGCCATATGCTCAGTTTAAAGGCTACGGACTAATTTCAACTCAAAAATGGCAGCTTACGTTTTCAAAAAAAGGGGAAAAACAACCAAAAAAATGGGGATTTTATTGGATAAAATATTAGGGAAAGAGAAGTAGTATTGTAGAGAAAATCTTAAAAGTGAAACTTCATAATTTCATTGTAATATTTGGTACTGGAGTAATTTTTGTTTCCTTTATATTTTCGGTTTTTTTTCTGAAAAAAGAAAAACCTGCTTACTATGCTCATATTCTTATTTTTATTGTTTTGGGGCTTTTACTGTCAATAAACACAATCAGCAATAATAACATTGCTTGGATATTAAATAGGAAACTATCCATTTTTATAGAACAGGCTCTACTAACATTTCAATCACTAATGCTTGGCTTGTTTTTTCTTAATATCCTCAATGCATCAAAATTTATATTCAAAGCCAAATACATACTTGCAACATCATTAATTCTCCAATGTTGTTTGTCATTGATAGTCTTAACAAAGAATACAGAAATCAGGCCATCAATCATACCAAACACAGTACTCCTTATTTTTTGTTTTTTTTACTTTAAAGACCTCATAAAGAATAAACCAACTTTGGTTTTAGCAAATTCCGCAGCTTTTTGGGTAGTTCTGGGAATATTTTACTCTTGTTGCATTGGATTTTCCGTAAATTTCCTGATACCATTTATAAGTAAAGACCCACATACAATCGATCTCCGTTTACAGATTTTTTCTATTGCCAATATAGCTAACATTATACTTTATCTTTTTCTAATAAAAAGTTACTTATGCTTAAAGCACCCACAGAATTCATAGAGGTATTTATAGTCATAACAACAGTATTGATTTTTTGTCTGATGATATTTATTACTATAATAATTCATCGCTACCAAGTAAAGCAGAATGCATATTTCAGAAACATTGAAACACTGAAAATATCTCACCAGAACACACTTCTACAATCACAGTTAGAAATACAGGAACAAACTTTTCAAAACATATCCCGGGAAATACATGACAGTATTGGACAAAAACTAACACTCGCCAAGCTGCACCTAAATACACTTGACCATAGTCAAGGTAACGGAATAGCTGCCCGGATAATGGATTCGGTTGAAATGATCACTGAAGTGATCAACGACCTTAGTGATATCAGTAAGAGCATGAACAGTGAGATCATCCTCAATAACGGGCTCATCAAGGCGCTTGAGTTTGAAGCATCCCAGTTATTAAAATCCGGGAGATATGCCATTGATTTCTCGGTTTCCGGAAGTCCTGTATTCCTGGCCGCTAACAGTGAACTGGTATTATTCCGTATCGCACAGGAGGCGCTCACCAATATAATTAAACATGCCGAAGCCACCGAAATCAAAATCAGGCTTCACTATAACAGTAACGGAATTACCCTTATCATAGAAGACAACGGAAAAGGCTTTAAATCTACAGAAATCAACTTCGGCACAGGATTGTCAAACATGAAGAAACGGGCAGGTACCCTGAATGGAAAACTTACTACCCACAGCACTCCCCATACTTGTACACAAATTATAATAGAAATACCATTGTATGAAAACAACAACCATGTATAAAATTCTCCTGACGGATGACCACATTCTGCTCCGGGATGCCCTTGCCAACCTGATTAATGGATTTGAAGAATTCAGGGTGATTGCCACCGCCGGGAACGGCGAAGAAGTGAAAGAGGTTTTAGAAAACGGGAACCGCCCCGATATTATACTGATGGACCTGAACATGCCAAAACTGGATGGTTATGAAACTTCACAATGGCTCCAGAAAAATCACCCGGAGATCAAAGTTGTGATATTGACCATGTACGACAGCGAAATAGCCCTGATCCGCCTCCTCCGCACCGGCGTGAACGGGTTTCTTAAAAAAGACATACATCCTTCTGAACTTCGCGGTGCACTGAAAATGGTGGCTGAAGGAGAATATTATTATTCGAACCGGACAACCGGAAAGATTGCCTCTCTATTCCGTAAAAATCCGGATAAAAAAACACCTTTGGAAAACGCTATTTTGAATGATGTGGAAGTAAATTTCCTGAAACTGGCATGCAGTGACATGACATATAAAGAAATCGCCCACGCAATGGGAATGACACCCAGGAATATTGACAGTTACCGAGATGCCCTGTTTGCTAAACTAGATGTGAAAAGCCGGGTTGGGCTCGCCATTTATGCTCTGAAGAACGGAATCGTAATAGTATAGACTATTCGATCAGCTTATTACGCATACCATACATTATAAGTCCCCCGATGGTTTTGGCATCAACCTTGGTCTTCATATTCTGCCGGATGGTTTCAATGGTGCGGGGACTAAGGAATATAATTTTGGATATTTCCTCTGTTGTTTTGTCTTCCGCCAGTAATTTAAGGATTTTGAGTTCTTTCTCGTTAAAATGCACAGGGGTATTACTCCCATAGTGCTGCCGCACATTCTTTTTTTGCATCAGTTTCCCCATCACGGCCTTATTAACGAGCTCATTAAAATAAAAATCATCATTCATGCAGGTAAGAATGGCTTCATAAATTTCCTCAGGATCCGTTGTTTTTGTCAGGTAGGCATTGGCTCCCATTTCCATCATTTTACTGATCATTTGCTGATCGTCATACATGGTAAGTACGATGATCTTAATATCTTCGTATTCCTTGCGGATTAGCTGAATGGCATTAATGCCGTCAATTTCCGGCATACGGATATCCATCAGCAGCACTTCAGGCTTTTTTATGGCAATCTTGTGCATCATATCCTTCCCGTCCTCTGCCTCCCATAACATTTTAAGGTTTTCCTTGCCCGACAGGGCCATCTTAATTCCGTCGCGGAATATTTTGTGGTCATCGGCTATTGCGATCTTAATTTGGTCGTTGCGCATGGTGTTTTTCTCCTGGGGGTTAGTATAAAACCAGCCCAATTTACAATTTTCATGTTAATTTGAACAAACTGGCGAAAACTCGGGATAGTTGCAGGCTCTTAAACCAATGATTTTCAGAAAAATAAGGAATCATACTTAGTAAAATTACTACTCAACCGGCTCGTTGATTTACCTGCCTAGCCTGCACTTATACTCGTTTTAAGGGTAATTGTTACAAATTCAAAATCGGGCAATAATGCTCTTTTACAGGAGGGGCAGACAGTATACTTTTGTACCAGTTGATTGACATTGGTTCACTACCTGTTTATATCCAAATATCCAGTAGAAATTAAGAACCTTATCCATTATCCACGAAGAACCTGTTTGTGCTTGTGTTGCCAGTGTCAATCAACTTTATTTTATTTCTTGTAAATCCAATATAAATAACTGAAAAATAGCAAGTAATCGCTTGAGCCAAAGGCTTACATAGTTTAATTTTGGCCCATATTAGCCTGCTTCGACTGATCTTCCCCAACTCTTAATTCCACTCCAGGGCAGACACGTAAAACCCCTCACTATAACCTGGTAAAAATCCGAGGGTAAAACCCCTATTCACTCAATAGTAATTTTACTATTTTTAATTAGTATATTTACCCTAAAATTTCAAGTTTATTTACTAACAAGTTATTACCAAACCCTGTCTGGCATTGAATTTGACTATTTTTTAACAGAAATATCCTATGGGCAAGGGGTTGCTAAGGATTACAGTTTGGGGGAAGTTTACACCTCAAATTACTTAGAAACCTTAAAACAAAATTATTATGTTGTACGGAATTGTAGATTTACTCGTTGAATGCTTCTGCTAATAGCTTGAAGCAATTATATTTCAGATTTCAAAATCCAATGGTTATTTTTGATAAAATAATCATTTTTTATTTTACAAAGTCTCAGATATATAACTTTCGCTTCTGAACTATTACCTTTTCTTTTTTGTCTTTTTTTTCTCAAAAAGAACTCGACGAAAAAGAGGAAGGTATTTTTTTATATTCCCTCTCAGTTGCAATATTGGTAGCGACAGGCTATACTTTCAGGTACATATTAGATGAAAAGGACAATTATTATTTTGTTGTAAGGATCTATAACATTGTTGAGTACTGTTTACTTGCCTATTTATTCTCCCTTCATATTAGGAATAAAATTATCAAGACAATATTGATTTATTCCACCGTCGGATTCATTTTGTTTTGTATATATGATTTTTCAATTGAGAAAGTGCCAAGCTTGCCTTTTGTTCCAACATTAGTAGAGTATATTGTTCTGCTCCTATTTATTGTTTATTACTTCTTTGAGATAATGCAGGACACATTGGAAGAGCCAATTTATCAAAAACCAATATTTTGGGTATCCGTTGCATTTATAATTAATTTCTCGGGGAATTTTTTTCTTTTCCTTTTTTCAACCAATAGTTTTAATAACGAAGCGTTTAGACAACAATACATAATAATATATACCACTGTTACCGTTATAAAGAATATACTTTTATGTATCTCAATAATCACAAAGGAAAATACCGAATCGCCCTCCCATACGCTCCCTATTGATATTGATTTAGATAGCTTTCAACCTATTAAGAGAAACCAATAATAGTAAGACCCACAATGTTTTTTTTACAGGCAAACACCAATGCGGGGATAAATACAACGTTGTTTTTAGGGACATTGGGTATGCTTACCCTTGCCATTGCCATTGTTGGTTTTGTCATCTTTCACCAGCGAAAAGTAATCCGGTATAATAGCCAGTTAAAAAAGCTGGAGGAAGAAAAGCAACAGATCCTGCTCAATGCCTCAATACGCTTTCAGGAGGAAGAGCGCAACCGCATCGCAGCCGACCTGCACGACGATGC
>DMRT01000026.1 GCA_003455235.1 Chitinophagaceae bacterium | reverse complement strand
CCCGGGGATCCACCTGCCATTTTTTGAGCACTTCGTTCACCAGCCCGGCATGTTGCAATGCGATCCACTTATGAAGAAGTGTGAGCTTTTCAAGATCAACATTTTTCTTACTGAAAACAGACCGTACTTCGGCCTGCAGGGAAGTGCTGAAAGGAATGGTTTCGAACTGCAGCAGGGAAAGCCGGGTGCCTGCACCGGATCCTTCCACCCGGCAAAGGGCAATATCCAGTCCGTCAACGGAGGTGCCGCTCATTAACCCGATGATCAGCCGGGACGGCTTTGCAGCGAGTTGGTATAATTTTTCGATCTGTTTGTTCATCCGTTGCTGGTTCGTACTGGTTTGTGCAATTTAGGGCAAAAAAATGTGCAATATTTTGCAGGCGGTGATATTGTTTATATCTTGGGGCTGAACAGAATTATTCCCGGGTGCTATGCTAAAGAAAGAACGCCAGGCCTTTATTCTCCATAACGTGAACCTGCACAACCGGGTGCTGGTGGGAGATCTGAGCGAAGGCATCAATGTATCGGAAGACACGATACGCCGGGACCTGCAGGAACTGGCCGATCATGGTAAACTGATCAAAGTACATGGCGGTGCTCTTTCCAAATCCTTTCACAGTTCATTCAATTCTTCAAAGGTATATGCCCTGGAAAACAAAAAGCGCATTGCTCAAAAAGCAGCCAGTCTGATACAGGATGGGATGTTCATTTCCACCACAGGTGGCACCACCATCATTGAGCTTGCAAAAGCATTGCCCGAAAACCTGCACGCCACTTTTATAACCGGTAGCCTGCCGGCGGCGCTGGAATACATGCATCATCCCAATATCGAAATCATCCTGGTGGGAGATAAATTATCCAAGAGCTCCCAGATTACGGTGGGTGGTGAAGCCATCACCCGGATCCGGCAGATAAAGGCCGATATCTGTTTCCTGGGAACCAATGCCCTGGATGCGAAACAGGGATTAACAGATAACGATTGGGAAGTGGTGCAGGTGAAAAGAGCCATGATTGAATCGGCATCCAAAGCAGTATCGCTTTCCATTGCAGAAAAACTGAATACCGTTCAGCGCATCCGTGTTTGCGAAACAAAAGATATTGATGTGCTCATCACGGAACTCGACCCGGAGTCGCCGGAACTGGCACCCTATAAAAAGAGCGGGGTGAAGATGTTGCTGTAATAATACCGGTTCAGGAACTGATGAATTTAATATTCCGCTTTATCCCTTCATACTTACTTCTTTTCAACGGTGAATTTTTGAAGACGACTTTAAAACTTTCTTCGGTCAGTTCTTCCCAGTCTTTTTTGGAAAAGTTCAGCACTTCGGGGATGGGTACAAAAGCCGTTTCATGAGTTGCTTTTGAAAACCGGTTCCAGGGGCACACATCCTGGCAAACATCACAGCCAAACATCCAGTTATCAAATTTTCCTTTCATCTCGCCGGGTACCAGGGCGTCTTTGAGTTCGATCGTAAAATACGAGATGCAACGGCTTCCGTCAATCACTTTATCCGGCAGGATAGCTTCTGTGGGGCACTGGTCGATGCAACGGGTGCAGGTGCCGCAATGATTGGTGGTGAAAGGTTCGTTGTATTCCAGCTCCAGGTCGGTAATGAGAGTGGCTATGAAAAAGAAAGAGCCCGACCGTTTATTGATCAGGTTGCCGTTCTTGCCGATCCAGCCGATGCCTGCCTGTTGTGCCCAGCTTCGTTCCAGTACCGGTGCGCTGTCAACAAATCCCCGCCCGTTTATTTCTCCCACCTGTTCGGTAAGTTGTTGTAAAAACAAGTTCAGTTTCGGCCTGATCACATCGTGGTAATCGTAGCCATAAGCATACTTGGAAATTTTAGGAGAACCGGGCAACTGCTGCTGTGCAGGAAAATAATTGATGAGCAGGGTAATCACCGACCGGGCACCGGGAACGAGTTTAGAAGGGTCGATCCGCAGGTCGAAATGATTGGCCATGTATTCCATGGTTCCGTTAAAACCTTTGTTCAGCCAGCTTTCCAGCCGGCGTGCATCTTCATCAAGCCGGCGTGCCCTGGCGATGCCGCAATAGTCAAAACCCAGCTGACTGGCGATGGAGCGGACCAGGTATGTGCGTTGCCGGATATTCACGTCATTTATCATCAAGGTGCAGCTTGTGGAAAAAGCGGTGTGCAATGGGCGCCAGTATGATGCCAATGGTAGTGATGAACATCACCCCGCTGAACAATGCATAGCCTGAAGCAAAAACCTTGGCGCCTTTTGATAATACAATCTTTGCGTCGATGATCGGTCCCATGCCGCTTAATATCATGGAGGCGTTCAGTAAACTGTCGTACCAGTCGAATTCAGGAATGGTGAGTTTGTAGCCAATCATGCCGAAAAGGAGGCAGGCCATCATGACCATGAGTGCAAATAAAAAATTCTTCCACAGGCGGCGGTAATACACTTTAGCCGGGGCAAGCGGTTGTTTTTTGTGTTCGTACACAGACTGCTGTTTCAGCTAAAATTACAAAAAGCCTTTAATAAAGTGATTGCTTACCGGAATGATCAGAGCCTTATTTCATACCCCAGTGTTGCAATGCTTTCAAGAAAACCAAAACTGTGCGTTACCCGGTTCCCTTTATTGCTGCTGGTATTTGCCAGTGCATTCACGTATTTAACGAAGCCTGCCTTGCCCGTAAGTTCCAGGAACAGCCGGGGCATGGCGTAAAACCGTATTCCGGCTTCTGCACTGATGTTGTAACCGGCAATATGAAACTGGTTATTCAGCCGGTCGCCACGCCAGGTAAAATCGGTTCGGGGAATATTAATGCCGGCTCCCAGTTTCCAAATGCCTGTAAGCAGTGGCCTCGAGCGGGAAGCAGTATTCAGCAGCACGTGCTGGCTTACGTAATTCAGGTGAAGCCAGTTGGCGCCATCGGTATGCTCCAGGTGCAGAAATGTGGCGGGGTTCAGGGTACTGTCGCCGTTTACGGTTTGCCCGTCGATGGTTCCGGTAACACGAACGGTTTGCCCGTCGGTAACCACGTACTTGGCATGATCAAAATTCAGCTCAATGGCTTTGGTCCTTTCCCGGTTCAGGTAAAAACCAATGCGGTAATTGTATTGCGGAATGGATATGTCACCGGGTTTTTTGTAAATGGCATCAAAGTCGCCCTTGTCGTGCGCCCTTACCCGGTGCAGGGTAAAGTTGTTGCCATTGCTCATCCTGAAATGAATGGTGCTGCGGGTGTATGTTTCTGAATTATATCCCCATTGGAAGTAGACTCCGCTGAGTTCAATCTTTCTTCTTTGTGCCTTGGTTACTAAAGGCAGGCCAGACATAAGTATGGCCATCGCACACAGGTAAAATTTTATTTTCATAAGGTTGTTATCAAACGGCCACCACTAGCCGAACTTTTTCAAAAAGCGAAAATAAGTGAATAATAGAAGACGGCAATTTTTTGAAGAGCATCTCATCCGTCTCTTTGTTCAATTTATCCGGTTTTTCACCTTTAATTATGTTGTTGGGAGTAAAGAATGATTCTGCACCGATGGATTTTGATTATTAGACCAGGGAAATATTACGGGCGGATTTCAGAAACAATCCCCTGGTTCTGGAAGGTTTCTTAGGCAAAGCAGGCGCCGGGAACCATTGGTTGACCTGGTTTTTCACCCCTCTTTTTCAGTGGATTAGAAGCCCGGGCTGCAACAATTGCACAATCCCGTAACCTGGGCTGCATATGCGGCAGACGGGGGGCTGGGGATATGCCATATTAGCGTGGAATTAGATGTTGGATTGGGTTTTGAGAACAATCTGTAAAATCAAATAAAATAAAATGAGTTTACAGAACCTGACCATAAAATCACAGGAAATACTGCAGCATGCCCAGCAGCTTGCTTTTAATGCCGGTAATGCCAGCATTGAAACGGAGCATGTTCTGAAGGCCTTGCTGAATGACAAGGATTCTCCCGTGGAATTCCTCCTTAAAAAGAACAACGTAAACCTGAATTACGTGGATGATAAGCTTGATGATGCATTAACGAAACTTCCCCGTATTTCCGGCGGCGAGCCTGCCCAGGCACTGAGCCGGGATGCCAATAATATGTTGCTGCGTTCCACCGCCTCCCTGAAAACATTCAAAGATGAATTTGTGAGTGTGGAGCATATGCTGCTTGCCTTAACCCAGGGCAGCGACAATACCTCCAAGATCTTAAAAGATGCCGGTCTCACCGAAAAAGGGTTGATCGCGGCGATCAAAGACCTGAAAAAGGGATCCACCATTTCTTCCCAGACATCCGAAACGCAGTTCAACGCACTGAACAAGTATGCAAAGAACCTGAATGAAATGGCCCGTGGGGGGAAACTGGATCCTGTGATTGGCCGGGATGAAGAGATCCGGCGAACACTTCACATCCTGTCGAGAAGAAGCAAGAACAACCCGATACTGGTGGGTGAGCCCGGCGTGGGTAAAACCGCCATTGCCGAAGGTCTTGCCATGCGTATTGTAAATGGTGATGTGCCGGAGAACCTTAAATCGAAAATCATTTATGCGCTGGATATGGGCCAGCTGATTGCAGGAGCAAAATATAAGGGTGAATTTGAAGAGCGTCTTAAATCAGTAGTAAAAGAAGTGAGCGGCAGTGAAGGTGAACTCGTCCTTTTCATTGATGAGATACACACCCTGGTGGGCGCCGGCGGCGGCGACGGAGCCATGGATGCCGCCAATATCCTGAAACCGGCGCTGGCAAGGGGCGAACTGAGAGCCATCGGTGCAACGACCTTGAATGAATACCAGAAATTTTTTGAGAAAGACAAAGCATTGGAACGGCGTTTCCAGAAAGTAATGATTGATGAGCCTACGGTGGAAGACGCGGTTTCCATTCTACGCGGACTGAAAGACCGCTATGAAACCTATCACCATGTGCTGATAAAAGACGAAGCCATCATTGCAGCAGTGGAATTGTCCAACCGTTACATTACCGACAGGTTCCTGCCGGATAAAGCCATCGACCTGATTGATGAAAGCGCCTCAAAACTCCGCCTGGAAATGAACAGCATGCCAGAAGAACTGGATGAACTGGAAAGAAAGATCCGCCAGCTGGAGATTGAACGGGAGGCGATCAAGCGGGAAAATGATGAACAGAAACTGAAACAACTGAATACCGAAATATCAAACCTCTCTGTTGAACGGGATACGTTTAAAGCCAAATGGCAGCAGGAAAAAGAGATCGTGGAAAAGATTCAGAATGCCAAGGCTGAAATTGAAAACCTGAAGCTGGCAGCTGATAAGGCTGAGCGGGAAGGGGATTATGGAAAAGTGGCCGAGATCCGTTACGGGAAAGTACAGGAGCAGGAGAAAATTGTGGATGAATTCACTAAACAGCTTTCCGGTATCAGCGAAAAGAGGATGCTGAAAGAAGAAGTGGATGCAGAAGATATTGCCGAGAACGTGGCCAAAGCCACCGGCATACCGGTAATGAAGATGATGCAGAGCGAAAAGGAAAAACTGCTCCATTTGGAGGAAGAACTGCACAAACGGGTGGTTGGACAGGAAGAGGCCATTGAGGCAGTATCTGATGCCATCCGGCGCAGCCGGGCCGGGCTGCAGGACCCCAAAAAGCCCATCGGCTCCTTTATTTTCCTGGGAACTACGGGTGTGGGTAAAACCGAACTGGCCAAGGCCCTTGCCGATTACCTCTTCGACGACGACAGCATGATGACCCGGATAGATATGAGCGAATACCAAGAGAAACATGCAGTTAGCAGGCTTTTGGGCGCTCCTCCCGGCTATGTGGGATACGACGAGGGCGGCCAGCTGACCGAAGCCGTACGACGCAAACCCTACAGCGTGATCCTGCTGGATGAAATTGAAAAGGCGCATCCTGACGTTTTTAACGTATTATTGCAGGTGTTAGACGATGGCCGGTTGACTGATAACAAGGGTCGTATTGTGAATTTTAAAAATACGATTATTATCATGACCAGTAACATGGGCAGCCACATCATCCAGGAGAACTTTGAAAATGTAACCGAGGCCAATAAGGAAGAAGTGGTGGAGCGGACAAAGCTGGAGGTGATGAACCTTCTCCGGCAAACCATCCGGCCCGAATTCCTCAACAGGATCGATGAAGTGATCATGTTTGAGCCGCTGATGAAAAAAGAGATACGGGGCATCATACAACTGCAGCTGGAAGCACTTAAAAAACTGGTGGCCCAGTCGGGTATCAACCTCCAGTTCAGCGATTATGTGATGGATTTTCTCGCCGAGAACGGGTATGATCCGCAGTTTGGCGCAAGACCGTTGAAGCGGCTGATCCAGAAAGAAATTGTAAACCAGCTGAGCAAACGGATACTGGCCGGAGATATTGACAGAACAAGACCGGTACTGGTGGACGTGTTCGACGGCACGGTGGTGTTCCGGAATGATGCAGTAAAGGAGAAACTGCAGAAAGAAAAAAAGAATTAAACAAAGACTATTCAATAACAAAAGCTGTTTGTAAAAACAGAAAAAGGACAACAACTATGGCAATGAAAGCGAAAGAGGTGGTTGAGATCATTTCACCAAAAGACGTGTATGTTGGAAATAAACAGGCTCCCGTAACCCTGGTTGAATTCGGTGAATACGAAAACGAGGATTGTGCAAAGGCAAACGAAGTGGTAAAGAAATTACTGGAAGAATTCGACGGCAAAATCCGGTTCCAGTTCCGTCATTTCCCGCTCACAAAAATTCACCAGCGTTCCATGAAGGCCGGCGAAGCTGCAGTGGCCGCTTCCCAGGCAGGTAAATTCTGGGAGATGCACAACATTCTTTTTGATAACCGCCGCCAGCTGGGTACCACCAGTTTAAAACTGTACTCAAAAGAAGCCGGGGTAAACAACAAGCATTTCCTCGACGAACTGCTGAACTCCACGTACGGCTGGCAGGTGATGAATGACCTGAACGAAGGCATCGACCGTGGCATCAGTGAGATACCGGCATTTTTTATCAATGGCGAAAAACTCACTACCAAGCCCACATACGAAAACCTGAGTAAGAACATCGCATCTGCATTGAAGAAAGCAAAAAAGAAAGCCCCCGTAAAACAAAGGGCTTAAATGATAAGGCCGCATCCCCGGGGATGCGGCTTTTTTAATTCACTTCCACGGAATAGGCTACAAATTCTTTTCCGTTTACGAGTATCGTCATCGGAAAATTGCCGTCTTCATCAAATTTATAGGAGAAGGAGAGTGTGCCGCCGCTGCTGAGAAAATCAACGGTCTTTACCTTGTACCGTTTCTTTTCTCCCAGTCCGAGCGATACTGCCGTGATGGGTTCTTTATCATTCCCCAGTATAAAACTGAAATAAATGGTTTTGCCGACCTTGGTTTTCAGTACCCCCTCATCGGGTGTCATCTTTTTAATGCCGTATTCCATGGCGGTTGTACGTACCAGCGGCAATGAATAAAAATCTCCTTTGCCTCTTGGCGCCGGCCCCAGTTTCCATGCTTCGTTATTGGGAAAGTGCTGCAGGTTAAAGGTGGTTTTATCCGTGAAGAAATAAGCACCTGAGTATTCTTTGGTAAACGTTTTCATATCCGGTTCCAGGTGGCCGCTGCCGAAAGCAGGGTCTACATAGTACCAGGTGTCCGGACTCTGTCCCAGCTGCACCACGGCCCAGCTATGGTTAATCTCTGTTCCTTTTTCGCCGATCTCCAGCACATTGTTCTTTACATAACCATCCACGGTAAGGCAGCGGATATTGGCGCTGCTGCACATGTCCTGGAACAGACTGGCAAAGCCGATGCCAACGGCTTTCCGGGAGGCAAGCACCTCAGCCGGTTTGTTTTTGGTAATGTTGCTGGAACGGGCTGCTTTTGCGTCATAGGTAATGTTCATGGCAATCCAGGCATAGATAGCCCGCAGCTTGTCGACCTTATCTTCAAAATGATTGATTACCACGTTATCGATGGTGGCAGTGCTCATGCCTGTCATGGGCCCCAGTCCTTTTATATACTCGTCGATGGCTTTAAAATCCTTACTGCCGGTTTGTGCCGTTGCGCCCATCGACGCAGCAGCCAGCATAAAAACGAAGATCTTTTTCATGGCATAAATATAGGTTCGAATGATTAATAAATATTGAAATTGTTACAGGCGGATGGGGTGCTTATTTATAATCAAACAGCGTGGCGGTGAAAACACCCCGTTCTCTTTTTTTAAAGATGGCCTTCCAGTTTCCGTTGTACCGGATCAGCGAGGGCACGGTGTATTCCCCAAACCTCGTCATCACCACTTCCATAGTCACATTAAAATCGTAAACCGCTGCATCATAGCTCAGCGAATAATTTCGTCCCAGCACTTCAAACGTATTGGAATCGAACCAGGTTGTCATCTCATCAATCACCACCGAACTTTTATTTTCCGGTTTTACTTTCTGGCTGAAGATGTAACAGCTCTGGTTGTTATAAATGCCCATGTCGATATTCATGTCGTAATAGTCAGCCATTTCATCATCATATATTGCCGTCTTGCTGCTCATGAACGGGAGCCCGTTGATCCGCTTACCCGGGTTGAAGAACAGCATTTTCAGCTGCTCTTTGTGTTTTTCCATGCCGCTTTTACCCGCCGTACTGAATTCGGTGCCTGCTACAATATTATCTTCCCCGCAAACAGAATCTTTGGTGAAGAAAAGCGAAGCGTACATCTGTGCGGTGTAATAATTGAAATTCCGGTATTCGTCATAAATATCTCCCGTTACCTGTTCTTCCAGGATTTCCATGCGCCGGCACCCGTTCAGCCTGGTCTGTTTTGTTTTGCTGTGAAGCGATGCCAGGATAGTGCCACTGCTGTTGTTCATGCGTATATCGTTGATGGCGGTAAAGCTGAGAATACGCAGATTTTTGAAGGCTTTGTAAAAAGAGGTATCGTTTTTAATACGCTGGATAAATACGGGAACATTTAGTTTGTTGTTGACCACCACTTCACTGAGGGTAATGTTTTTTTTACCAACCGAAATCATGGTGTCGCCTGTTTGCTGGGCATGCATGCTGCAGCAGGCAACCAGGCAGAAGGAGGAGAGGAGGATCGTTCGTATCATGTAGGCCCCCGGTTATAAATTGTTATTTGGGAAATACCATGCGGTAATCAACATGCACTTTCCCTTTGGAGATATCATCCAGTTTGCGCTTCAGCAGTTTGCGTTTCAGCGGCTTGATGTGATCAATGAAAAGTTTTCCTTCAATGTGATCGTATTCATGCAGGATGATACGGGCAGTGAGGCCATTAAAGTTGCGGCGCTGTATTTTGAAATTTTCGTCAAAGAATTCGATCTCGATATCTTCGTTGCGGAACACATCTTCCCGGATCTTGGGAATGCTCAGGCAGCCTTCGTTGTACGACCATTCTTTACCATCCAGTTTCAGGATGCGGGCATTGATGAATACACCCTTGTATCCCGGGGCATCCGGGTATTCATCCTTTTCGTCTTCTTCCTGGTTCTGAAATATCTGTTCGCTGTCGATCACAAACAACCGGATGGGCAGGTTCACCTGCGGCGCTGCCAGTCCAACGCCATTGCTGTTGTACATGGTTTCCCACATATCGGCAATCAGCTTGTCCAGCTGGGGATAATCGGCTGTGATGTCGTCGCAAACCTTGCGCAGAACGGGCGATCCATATGCTACAATCGGGAGTATCATCCGGCAAATTTAATCAAATTGATTGAAGATATTCCTGCAGGATGATGGTGGCGGCAATAAGGTCCACATTCCGTTTGTCGCGGCGGTCTTTCTTTTTCATCCCCATTTCCAGCATGGCGTCTTTGGCCATTTTGGAAGTATAGCGTTCATCCACTGTTTTCAACGGCATGGCCGGGAATTCTTTGTGGATCTTTTTAATGGCTGCTTCCACCAGCGGGGTTCCGTGTGTATCCGATTCGTCCCAGTTCTTCGGCAGGCCAATGATGATCAGTTCCACTTCTTCTTTCACCAAATAATTCTTCAGCCAGGGAATGAGTTCGTTTGAATCAATGGTCTCCAGGCCCGTGGCAATGATCTTAAGCGGATCAGTTACTGCAAGGCCGGTTCGTTTACCGCCATAGTCTATTGCAAGGATGCGGGGCATGGGGAGGGTTGATGTTTAATGGTGATGGTTCATAGCCGGGTACGTTAATGGTAGTAGTCATCATTCCAACAGTTCTGGTATATACTATGACCCATTAACTAATAAACAAATCTACAATTACAAAGATGGCGAAAACCACCGAGGCAATTCCATTGGTGGTAAAAAAAGCCAGGTTCACCTTACTCAGGTCGTTCGGTTTTACCAGGAGATGCTGGTAGACGAGCAGGCCCATAAAAAAGGCAACCCCTGTCCAGTACCAGGGCCCGGAATGACCTTCGATGCCGGCATACACCACGCAGGCGGCTGATAACATATGCAGTAACTCGGAGATACGGAGTGCTTTGGCTTTTCCAACCGCTGCGGGAATGGAATGCAGCTTGTTGTTCTTATCAAACTCTTCATCCTGCAAAGCATAAATGATATCAAATCCGCTTACCCAGAACAGAACAGTAAAGGAAAAAAGAACCGGCAGCAGGGCAAATTCTCCGGTCACTGCCAGGTAGGCGCCGATGGGAGCCAGGCTTAAGCCCACACCCAGCACCAGGTGGCATAATGCCGTAAAACGTTTTGTATAACTGTAGAATAAGATCACGAATAAAGCGACAGGTGATAAATAAAAACAGATGCGGTTGATGAAGAACGTGCAAACAATAAAAAGAATGCAGTTAATGATCACGAACAACAGGGCATTGTTTGCCTTGATGATGCCGGCCGGAATCTCCCGGATGGCAGTCCGGGGGTTCAGGGCGTCAAAATTTTTATCCAGCCAGCGGTTGAAGGCCATGGCGGCAGAACGGGCAAAGATCATGCAACCAATTACTAAAAGAAATTTTATGATCAACGACTCAACTGGTACGCTGGCCGGAAGTGAAAAATGTGGCTCGCGGCTGGTGAATTGATTTCTGTATCCATAGATCCAGCTGATCATTCCCAGGGAAAAACCGATCAATGCAAAAGGCATGGCAAAGATGGTGTGTGCGAATTTTACGAGGGAAAGGTATTTTTTGATGGTCGTCATTCGGATGTTCAATAATCAATTTTCAATGATCAATGTTCAGCTTGTATGTGTGGGCGGATGAGTTCCCACAGTACAACGCCGGCGGCAGTGGCAATGTTCAGCGAATGTTTCATACCCAGCTGGGGTATTTCGATACAGCCATCGCATTGCAGGATGGTTTCCTGTTCCACCCCGGTAACTTCGTTGCCAAAGATAACAGCGATTTTATCCGCTGGGTTAAAATTAACCTGCTGAAGCGGAAGGCTGTTAACCACCTGTTCCACGGCATACACTTTATATCCTTCCTGTTTCAATGAATTGACGGCTTCTGTGGCATTGCGGAAATGCTTCCAGCTGACTGTATCCTCAGCCCCCAGGGCAGTCTTCTTAATTTCTTTATGCGGGGGCGTGCAGGTATATCCGGTAATGTAAATGGCTTCCAGCAGGAAGGCATCGGCCGTACGGAACACACTGCCCACATTATAAGCGCTGCGGATGTTTTCCAATACAGCAATAACGGGAATCTTATCGGTGTGTTTGAATTCTTCAACCGATTTTCGGTTGAGTTCGGCCATGGAAAGTTTGCGCATATCAGATCATTTCACTCTGCAGCAACGGATTTTTGATCGCATCCTTTTTCTCTGCAAAGGCCTTGGCGGCTTTTATGAAATGTACAAAAATGGGTTGCGGGTTCTCCACCGTACTCTTTAATTCGGGGTGAAACTGAACACCGATAAAAAACGGGTGGTCCTTTAATTCTACTATTTCCACCAGGCCTGTATCCGGGTTCTTTCCGCTCGGGATCAGTCCGGCCTTTTCAAAATCGGCCAGGTATTTATTGTTGAATTCCCAGCGGTGGCGGTGCCGTTCGCTGATCTGTGGAGTACCATAAATGCTGAAGGCAAGACTGTCTTTCTTCAGGTCGCAGGGATAAGCGCCCAGCCTCATGGTTCCACCCATATTCTTCACTTTCTTCTGGTCTTCCATCAGGTCGATCACCGGGTGAGGGGTTTTGTTGTCCATTTCGGTGGAATGGGCATCTTTCCAACCCAGCACATTTCTTGCATATTCGATCACGGCCATCTGCATGCCCAGGCAAATGCCGAAGAAGGGGAGTTGATTTTCGCGGGCATATTTAACCGCTACTATTTTTCCTTCCACACCCCGGTTGCCAAAACCGGGAGCTACGAGCAATCCGTCCAGGTCTTTCAGTTTTTCTTTCACATTTTCTTCGCTGATGAACTCGCTGTGCACATTTACGATCTGCACCTTGCATTCGTTAATGGCGCCGGCGTGTATAAATGATTCGAGAATGGATTTATAGGCATCCTGCAGTTCGATGTATTTCCCGATAAGACCAATGGTTACCTTGCTGTGTGGGTATTTCAGTTTATCGAGAAAAGCACGCCACTTGCCTAATTCAGGCGCCGCATACCCGTTGATCTGTAATTTTTTCAACACAATCACATCCAGTCCTTCCTGCAGCATCTTCAGCGGAACTTCATAAATGGTCCCGGCGTCCATGGCCTCAATAACGGCATTGGGTTTTACATTACAGAACAGGGCGATCTTCTTCTTCAGGTCATCGCTCAATGCATGTTCGGTACGGCAAACAATCACGTTCGGGTGAACCCCTTCCTGGCTCAGCATACGAACGCTGTGCTGGGTGGGTTTCGTCTTTAACTCTTTAGCAGCTTTGAGGTAGGGGATGAGGGTAAGATGAACCACCACGCAATCCTCTTCGGGCAGTTCCCATTGAATCTGGCGAACGGCTTCCACAAAGGGTAAGCTTTCGATATCACCTACCGTTCCGCCTATTTCGGTGATCACAATATCGTATTTGCCTTCGGTGCCCAGCAGCAGCATACGCCGCTTTATTTCATCGGTGATGTGCGGAATCACCTGCACGGTCTTTCCCAGGTATGCACCTTCTCTTTCCTTATTGATCACGGTTTGGTAAATGCGGCCGGTGGTAACATTGTTTGCCTGTGAAGTAGGCATGTTTAAAAAACGCTCGTAGTGGCCAAGGTCGAGATCTGTTTCGGCGCCGTCATCGGTAACATAGCATTCCCCGTGTTCATAGGGGTTGAGCGTTCCGGGATCGACGTTTATATAGGGATCAAATTTCTGTATGGTAACTTTAAGGCCGCGGCTTTGTAATAATTTTGCCAGTGAGGCGGCAATGATCCCTTTTCCCAGTGAAGAAGTAACACCACCTGTTACAAAAATATACTTAGCCATAAAAAATAATTTTACAACCACTCCCTGATTTTTCGGGAAGCCTGTTGCGGTTAATAAATATGACCAGGAAAATTTTTCGGAATAAAATCTTAGAGGTCATGCAAAGATAGGGGGAATATTCCGGCAGAGGAAATTTGGAATGGATTTTTTGCCATGAACAGCGTGCCGCTTCTTTGGAGATTCCAATAACATCCTTATTTTACTTATTGAAACCGCCCCCGGGCCCACCCTGTATCTTTTATGCGCATTTTACCAGTCATAGGATTACTTTTTCCCATATTTCTGCACGCACAGCAGGATAGCCGGGATGTACTGAACCCGAACCGGTTAAGGATAAAAGAAATGGTTTTGACCGGCGAGGATACTGCATCCCGGGAATTGAAGCTTCCCTTTTCAAAGATCCGGATAATCGACAGCCGGCCCGATACCTCCAAGATCGGGTATGCATTCGACAACGACATTTTTACAGGGAAAAAAAGAAGTTTCCAGCGGGTACAATTCAGGAATGGAAATGGCCATGCCATTGAACGGTATTATGCCGCCTATTTTTCAAATGCCTTCACGCAAAACGATTTTGAACTGTTGATTGTGATGAAACGTTTCTGGCTTTCGGCAAATGTCATTTCCAATGAAAAAAGAGTAGAAGCCTCCAATTCCGTGGGAGCCGACGAAAAATTATATTGTAAATGGGAGTATTACCTGGGAAAGAACGGGAAATACCTTCCGGCAAAAAGGGTTGACACCGTGTTGATCATTGCCGGAGACCCCGACAGATACAATTATTATAAGACCGAGCGGGAGCGATACCAGGAGCTCAAATCAGCATTAAATAAACTTGTTGAGATGCTCGATTATTCCAATGCGGTGAACCAGTTCGACAACCAGCCTGGAAAAACACTGGAGCAGATCTATACTTTCAATAACCGGCTGAACATGATACCGGTGCTGCAGGATACAGCCATACGCAGGGGTGTTTACCTGAATTTTGAGGAATTTAAGAATAACCGTCCCTCTATACTTGATTTTACAGAAAAGAAGACCAGGTACCGGCTTACCAATACAGAGAATTACCTGGAAAACGCCAAGGGAGAAACCATCAGCAATTATTGGGGGTATTCAGACGGGCGGGTGATCCGATACGGCATGTTGGGCAACGAAAAAATGTTCCGGGTTCAGAATACCTTTTGTTTTTTTATTAAAGTCAGTGGATACGTTGTTAACCGGAATACGAAGGCCACAGACCTAACTACCAATAATGCAATTGGCCGCCGGAACAGCGTTGAACCGGTTTCTAAATCAAAATTTGAGATCTGGGTGCCTTACCAGATTGATATGGAGACGGGCACTATTTATTGACCCGGTTAATAAAACTCATTCTTCGCCAGGTAATTCCTTACATAATCATCCACGCCTTCTTCCAGGGAATAAAACGCTGCCGTATATCCTGCTTTCCGCAGTTTATCCATATTGGCTTCGGTGAAGTACTGGTATTTATCGCGGATGTCTTCGGGTATATCGATGTACTCAATGGAAGCCGGCATATCCAGTCCCGCAAAGGTTGATTGTACCAGGTCATTGAAACTTCTGGCCTTGCCGGTTCCAAGGTTGTAAATGGCCGAAGCCGGTTGGTTCTCCATCAGCCAGTAACAAACGGCAATCACATCCTTTACATACACGAAGTCACGCAGCTGCTCGCCATCCTCGTAGCCTTCTTTATGCGAACGGAACAGTTTCACTTTCCCTTTCTGTTTGATCTGGTTGAAGGAATGAAAGATCACGCTGGCCATTCTTGCCTTGTG
>DMRT01000024.1 GCA_003455235.1 Chitinophagaceae bacterium | reverse complement strand
CCGCTGGTTGTAACCACCGGCTCTGCAGGGTTTTTCCATTCCACTTTTTCAGAAATATTTTCCGGTTCAGCTTCTGTATCCTGGTCCGCATTTATTTCTTTTTTGGAAGGCAGTTTGAAAACAGGATTAAAACGCCAGATCACATAAGAGAGAACGGCCACCGATAAAACGGCAATGGTGCCGATCTTACCAATGGTCTGGTACAGCCAGTCACGCATCATATCGCCGGCAGCGCCGCCGTAGGGAAATGCCTTTCCCTGGAAGACAACCGCAGCCGCCACGCTGATGAGCGGAAGGCCGAGGATGAGGTATTTAATATTTTTTACAACAGAGAATACTTTTTTGCCGAAGAACAGGTTCACCCCGATCACAAAAAAAGTACTGCAGATGAGGTAAGAAGCGATGCCGAATCCATGGCGCACAAAAACTTCGGAGATGAAAGCGCCGAAGGTACCCAGCAGGTTCTGCACCTTGATGTCGTTGGCCAGCAGCATGCGGTAGCTGAACTTGTCCTGGTCATCGCCCCAGGTAAATAAGTACGACGTGAAGGCAATAAAGAAAAGAAAAGCAAAAAGCAGCAGGATGCTGCCGGCAATCTTATGCGTACGTTCGTCCTTCAGTAATTGTTTTACCTCCACCGTTTCCTCTTTCTCCTGTTTCAGTTGCTCAGGGTCGGCCGGTTTTGTCTTTGAGGATTTTAGTTTATTCGCCATCGGCCACAAAGATATAGAAAACCCCTGCTTCCGGAACCGGTAAAAGGACCGGCATTTCAGGTATCATTGAATTTATGTAGGTTTGGAAAAACAATCCGCTGGTGAAACATGTAACCGCCCTGCTTTTCTTCTGCTTTACCACGGCCTGCTGCCTGGCACAGGCCCGGCCGGATACGATGACCATTGATATTTCAGGGGTGGATGGCGACAGTTCCCTGCTTTCCCAATCGCAGTTGTATATCGACAGCAGTTCGTCGCTTAGTATACCGGAAATACTGAAAAAGCATTTCATCCCGCTTACCGGTTTTAAAGAACGCAGAAAGATCACGGCGGAGATGATCCCTTACCATTTCTATCTCCGGATAAAACTGGCCAACCGCTCGGCAACGGGGCAGTCGGCCTATATTTACCCCGGTTCCTATTTCCGGAGTATAAAAATGTACTTCTGCAATAACCCGGGCGGGCCCGCATTCACAGACAATGAGATCAGCGGTTATATAAAACTCCGGATGGCGGCCGGCGAAGAAACAGAAGTGCTGCTTTGCCTGCAGCCGATGAAGAATGATTTTGACGGCATCAATCCTCGGATGATCACCGGGAACTTCATCGAAGATTTTATGTCGTATTCGGTTACTGCCCGCAGCGACATCCACATATTCGGCATGGTGCTGAGTGGTGTGGTGCTGATGATGATCCTGTTCATGCTGGCCAATTTCATCCTGGGCCCCAAACCCGAGTTCCTCTACAATGCCCTGTATTCGCTGTGCATGTTCTTCCTGATTTTCTTCAATTCGTACCTGGCCAGGAAGACAACTGATTTTGCCGGTTTCTATTTCGCCTACCTCGACTTTTTCCTGCTGGTAACAGGCGTGGTTTTTTACATCAGCTTCACCCGCAGTTTTATCAATACCAAAGAAATGTACAAAACCACCGACCGGGTGCTTCGTTTCGGGGAGTATTTCATGCTGTTCCTGCTGGGCATTTATTCCTATCTCCATTTTTTTACCGATACCTACCTGCCGCAGTTCTACCTGGAAACCATCATGAAATTCCTGATCCTCGGCATCGGGGTGTTCTTTATTTATTTTGCGGCCAAACAAAAAGACAGGTTACTGAATTACCTGGCCGCCGGTAATGCCATGCTGGTGATCTTCTCCACCATCTCCCTGTCGCTGATCATCTTTAATGTACGGTTCAGTTCCCTGCTGTCGAATTCACTCTTTTATTATTACATCGGCATCATCCTGGAACTGATTTTCTTCCTGGTGGGCATTACGTATAAAAACCGGCGTGAACTCATTCACGGCATCAAGGAACAGGAAGCACTGAAGCTGGAAGCTGAAAAGAAAGAATTTGAAACACAGATCGCCGTGATCAAGGCACAGCAGGAAGAACGCAACCGCATCAGCGCTGATATGCACGACGACCTGGGCGCCGGTATGACCACCATCCGCCTGTACAGCGAACTGGCTAAAAGCAAACTCACCGATAATTCTATCCCGGAGATTGACAAGATATCTTCCTCTGCCAACGAACTGCTCAACAAGATGAACGCCATCATCTGGAGCATGAGCAGCAGCAACGATTCGCTGGGCAACATGATCGCTTACATCCGCAGTTATGCACTGGAATATTTTGAAGACACGGGCATCGCCTGCCGCATCGACATACCGGATAATTTACCCAACGTGGAAGTGATTGGCGAAATACGGAGAAATGTATTCCTGGTGGTGAAAGAAGCACTGAATAATATTCTTAAACATTCCAAAGCCACCGAAGTTACCATCACCCTGGTACGGGAACACAACGAACTGATCCTTTATATCCAGGACAACGGTGTGGGCATCAACCTGGATGCGCTGCGCCAGTTCGGCAACGGGTTGAAGAACATGAAAAAAAGAATGGCCGATGTGGGTATTGAATTCAATATCGAAAACAGGAACGGCACCCTGGTTACCATCCGCCGCAAAGTGGAGCAGTTTTAATGCTTTTTTGCCACAGCCATAAACAATAACAGCCAGCCGGCAATGAACGCCACCCCGCCAACTGGTGTTATGGCGCCGATCCATGAAAGCGGTAACCCCGCATACTTTACATAGCACAACAGGTACAGCGATCCCGAAAACAACAGCATGCCGGTAAGGAAAAGATTGCCTGCCCATTTCATGAATTTTCCGGGAAACTCTTTGTACAGCATCCCGGCTGCCAGCAACGCAAATACATGGTAAAACTGGTAGCGAACCGCCGTTTCAAATACCTGCAGCAATTCTGCATCAAGCAGTTTCTTTAATCCATGTGCACCAAATGCGCCGAGTGCTACGGCCAGTGCGCCGGTAATGGCAGCCGCTTGTAAAAATCTTTTGTGCATATAGGTAACAGGTTATTGGTTAATAGTTACTAGTTGTGAAAGGCTGTTTTCATTCAGCTCATTTACGGGGAGAACCAACTTAGCCTGGTTGTAAAAAACGCTGCGTTCGCTGAGCTTGTTTTCAATAAAGGATAACAGAGCCGGATGATCCAGTTCTTTCAGCAGCGGCCGTTTGTCTTTTTCATGAATCAGCCTTTCCAGCAAAAGAGGCGGATCAGCCGCCAGGTAAACCGTAGTACCCTGTTCATTCATCCATTGTATATTATCATGAAAGCAGGGAACACCGCCGCCACAGGCCATGATAAAGGACTCGTGTTGGGAAAACCCACGCAAACAGGAAGTTTCTGTTTCGCGGAAATACGCTTCCCCTTTTTTTTCAAATACAGCCGCAATGGTTTCGTGTTCACTTTGTTCAACCTGTTGATCAAGATCGATGAAAGGCAATCCATATCTCTCCGCCCAGCGGCGGCCCCAATAGGATTTTCCACTGCCCATAAAACCAATGAGAAAAATTTTCATACTGTGCTCCTGGAACGAAATTACAGTAATCCGGTTTCTTTTACGATCCGGGCATGCAGAATGGGGGAATCAGTTCTTCTTTTTAAAATCGCCCCGCTCCCAGGCCTTGATGAATTCGTTCCAGGCAAAGGGATTGAAGATATTCTGCGGAGGAGCCTGTCCGTAATAATAGGCTTTGTTGGCATACTGGCGCAGGTACTGGCTGGTGGCCTCCCGTCCATCCGTAGGCAGGGTGGAAGCCAGCAGGCGCCGGGTGGCTTCGTTGTTATTTTTGCGGGCAATGGTAATATAATCATCCGGCACCTGCGCATTGATGAAATCACGCTCAAACTGTGCCCGGGTAGGCCTTGCCTTGATGATGGTGGCAGCCAGGTAAACCGTATCAGTAACCATCAGCTGAATCACGCTGTGCTGGTTGCCTTCGAGGTTCATGGGAATCACCGTTTGCTTGGGCTTGTATCCCACACTGGTGAATTCAATCACGTCGCCTTTCATCACCACGATGCTGAAAACGCCTTTGTTATTGGTAACAGTACCCCGGTTCTGTCCTTTTACCACCACGCTTACCGACTCGAGGCCTTTCAGGCTGTCGGCAGTCATCACCAGACCATATAACTGAACCACGGAATCTTTAAAGGTTTCAAACTGGGCGTTGGCAGCAACAGGGAGGAAAAAAAAAGCAGTAAAAATGTATGGTATAAGTTTCTTCATCAAAAGCTGGTTGACATGTCCGGCGTGCTTACCAAAAATACCAACATTCCTTAATTATTAATCAAAGTAAGGCGATATGTGGTTAATTTTGCGGATGGAAATGGTTTTTTAACAAATAATTGAACGATGACAAACGAGGATATTTTAAAGGCATTAAGCAATGTGCAGGAGCCGGATCTGGGCAAAGATCTGGTTACGCTGAACATGGTAAAAGACATTGCCATTAATGGCAACAAGGTATCATTCACCGTGGTGCTTACCACACCGGCATGCCCGCTGAAAGACATGATCATGAATGCCTGTATCAATGCCATTAAATTACTCGTGAACAAAGAAGCCGTGGTGCAGGTGAACTTCACCAGCAATACCAGCAGCAACCGCCTTGATGGAAAATCGATATTAAAAGACGTGAAGAACATTATTGCTGTGGTGAGCGGTAAAGGCGGCGTGGGAAAAAGTACCGTATCGGCCAACCTGGCCCTGGCCCTGTCACAGGGCGGTGCCAAAGTGGGATTGATGGATGCGGATATTTACGGACCCAGCCAGCACATCATGTTCGGAGTACGGGGCGAACGGCCGCTGATGAAAGATGACGGCGGCAAAGGCCTGATCGTTCCCATCGAAAAATTCGGCATTAAGATGATGAGCATTGGTTTGCTCATTGATGAAAAACAAGCCGTGGTTTGGCGTGGCCCCATGGTGAGCAGCGCTATCCGCCAGTTTGTAAGCGATGTGGATTGGGGCGAACTGGATTACCTGATCGTTGATATGCCGCCCGGCACCGGCGACATTCATTTAACCATGGTGCAAACCGTTCCGGTTACCGGCGTCATCGTGGTTACCACCCCGCAAACCATTGCATTGGCCGATGCCAAAAAAGGAATCGCCATGTTTGGACAGGCACAACTGAAAGTGCCGGTGATCGGCCTGGTGGAAAACATGAGCTATTTCACCCCGGCCGAACTGCCCAACAATAAATATTATCTCTTTGGCAAAGACGGGGGCAAGAACCTGGCAGAAGACTTTGATATTCCGTTTCTCGGACAAATTCCCATCGTACAAAGCATCCGCGAAGGAGGCGACAACGGCATACCGGCCATGGTGGGCGATGATGCCATCACACAAAAAGCATTCATGGACTTTGCGGCCAATGCCGTACGGGGCATCGCCATGCGCAATGCCAATCTTGAACCGACTAAAATACAGGAGATCGTTGCCTGATCATAAACACGTTTTCTTTTCATACTAATGTCACTACTATCCCAACAGGAATTACGTTCACTCGCTCATGAATACGGTACGCCGTTGTATGTATATGATGCCGCCACCATCACCGGGCAGTACAAAAAACTCAGCAGCGCCTTTGCGGAAACAGACACCCGTTTTTTTTATGCCTGCAAGGCGCTTACCAATATACAGGTGCTTAAACACATCAATGGGCTCGGCTGCAGCGTGGATTGCAGTTCCATCAACGAAGTAAAGCTTGCCCTGCGTGCCGGCTTTGATCCGGGTAATATTCTGTACACCAGCAACGGCATCCATTTCAGTGAAATTGAAGAAGCACAAGGCCTGGGTGTTCACATCAACATCGACAGCCTGAGCAACCTGGAAAAATTCGGCAGAAAATTCGGGCATAGCTATCCGGTGGGCATCCGCCTGCGCCCCAACATTATGGGAGGCGGCAACCTGAAAGTTTCCACCGGGCATGACAAAAGCAAATTCGGGATACCGGTTGACCAGCTGGATAAAATACTGACGCTGGTATCTACCCATAACCTGTACATACAGAACCTGCACATCCATACCGGCAGCGACATCAAAGACGTGGATACCTTCATCAAAGGAATCGATGTATTGTTCGACATCATTCCTTCTTTTCATGAACTGGATTCCATCGACCTGGGTGGTGGATTCAAAGTGCCTTATCAGGAAGGCGATGCAGAAACTGATATCCCCCTGCTGGCAAAAAAAGTGAAAGAAGCATTCGATAACCATCCCAATTCCGATGGCCGCCACCTGCAGGTTTGGTTTGAACCGGGCAAGTTCCTGGTAAGTGCTGCCGGTTACCTGGTAACGGAAGTAAATGTGCTCAAGGAAACATCGGCCACCACGTTTGCCGGTGTCAACAGCGGTTTCAACCACCTGATACGCCCCATGTTCTATGAAGCGTATCACCGGATAGAGAACATCAGCAATCCAACGGGTGTACAAAAAGAATATTCCGTTGTAGGGAATATCTGCGAAACCGACACCTTTGCCTGGGACCGCAAACTGAATGAAGTTCGGGAAGGCGATCTGCTGGTTTTTTATAATGCTGGCGCTTATGGTTTTGAAATGAGCAGCAACTTCAATTCAAGATTCAAACCGGCCGAAGTGCTGGTGGAAAACGGGAAGGCGAGGCTGATTCGACGGAGAGATGAATTTGAAGACCTGCTCAGGAACCAGGTGATCAACCAGGAATTAAAAATGAAGAATTAAGAATGAAGATCTGTGGCTAAGCTTACTATTATACTGCTTTTATCCATCCTGCCGGTAAGCCATGCTTTCGGCCAGCTACCGGATTGTTTAAAATTCAGGGAGGGCAAATTCCGCATTGCCGACACCCAGGCCGGCGTGGTTACCATTGCTGAACGGAAAGGAATGTACCAGACTGAATCCAGCGAGTCGCTGAAACTGGTGGCCCGTTTCCGCATTGCCTGGCAGGACAACTGCAATTTTACGCTGAAACTCGACAAGATCATCCGCAACGAAAACAGGATCGAGCTTCCTGTTAACCTCGAGATCCGGGTAAAGATCACCGGAACATCTGCTGACTCCTATACCCAGGAAGTATCCTCCTCCATAACCAACGGAAGCTACCAGGTGAAGGCCGTAAAGATCAACTGACCTTTTTTTTGATTTACAAATCTTTTAACGAAAACTGATTTCTCCACCTATTGTGGAAATCAAAATTTCTCTCAACATTTACACAGCAAATAAAAATGCCGATATTGATGATTCCATCGATGTCAACCAACTTCAACAAACAATTTCAAAATTTATGGAACACGACCGTGAACCCCGGAACAAAAAGTTCGGAGTAACTTTTTTGCGGGCCTTCGTATGCCTCGCAGTTAGTCTTTCCCTGTTCTCCTGCAACAAAAAAGACAAATGGATCGACGTTGACCCGGCCTTCAGCCAGTACATCGATGCCTATACCACCGGCACCATTTCCAAAACATCAGCGGTAAGGATCAGGCTGGCCACCGACGCCGGCACCACTCATTCCGTGGGTGAAGAACTGAAAGAAAATCTTTTCAGTTTCTCGCCCGCCGTTAAAGGAAAAGCATTCTGGCTTGATGCGAGGACAATCGAGTTCAAACCAGACAGCTGGCTGAAACCCGATGAACTCTACGAAGTGAGTTTCAACCTGGGCAAAGTGACCAAAGTGCCGTCAAAGTTTGCTGAATTTAAGTTCAGCATGAAAACGGTAAAGCCGTCTTTTAAAATTTCCGACGACGGCCTGCGGAGTTCCGGCATAAAAAATAAAATGATCCTCAGCGGCGAACTGGAAACTGCCGACGTGGAAGAGGGCAAACAGGTGGAAAAATTACTGGCGGCACAACAAAACAACGCCGCCCTGAAAATAAGCTGGCAACACAATGATGCGGCCAAATCGCACCGCTATACCATTGAAAACATCGACCGGTTGAAATCGGTAAGCAACATCAGCCTGAAATGGGATGGCCAACCCATGAACATGGACGTAAAAGGCGAACGGGAAGTGGCGGTTCCGGCCCTGGGCGATTTTAAAGTACTGGACGTGGTGGCCATGAACGAAGCACAACAGTACGCTTCGGTTCAGTTCAGCGACCTCATTGCTGTGGGACAGGAGCTCGACGGCCTCATCACCATCAGCGGGCAACCGGATATCTCCTACACCATCAGCGGAAGCGAAGTAAAAGTATTCAGCAATGGAAAACTGGATGGCAACTATACCGTGAACATCAACGCAGGAATAAAAAACACCTGGGGCGATGTACTCGACAAAGGATTTGCCGCCAACATCAATTTTGAAAACCGCATGCCTTCGGTGAAGATCCATGGCAAAGGAAACATACTGCCCAACAGCGGGCGGCTGGTACTTCCCTTTGAAGCCATCAATTTAAATGCCGTCGACATCAGCATCATCAAAATATTCGAGAACAACGTACCCCAGTTCCTGCAGGAGAACAGCCTCGGCGGAAACAGTGAGCTGAGAAAAGTAGGCAAGCCCATTGTACAAAAAACCCTGCGGCTCGACGACGACAAAACACTCGACCTGCGGAAGAAACAGCACTTCTCATTAGACATCGATAAATTTCTGAAAACCGAACAGGGCGCCATCTACCGGGTAACCATCGGTTTCCGGCCGGAGTATTCCTTATACCTTTCTTCGGACACAACCAGCAAAGAAGAAAGCGGTGAAGACGAGGAAGAAGATTATTACCGCAGCTACGACCGCGAAGGCGTGGATGAAGATGATGAATTCTGGAACCGCTACGACACCTACTACCCGTTTGGCTACAACTGGAGCCGCCGCGATGACCCCACCAGTAAATCGTATTACAACAAAGACCGTTGGGCCACCCGCAACATTATTGCCAGCAACATCGGCCTTACCGCCAAACGTGCCAACGACAACAGCATGCTGATTGCCGTAAGCAATATCCTTACCACCGAACCCATGAGCGGGGTGGAACTGGAAGTAA
>DMRT01000134.1 GCA_003455235.1 Chitinophagaceae bacterium | reverse complement strand
GCCATTTTTGTTGTGCCCACGCCATACCCTTCATCACATCTTTCTTTGGCGGCCCTTGATGCCACGTCCCGGGGCACCAGGTTACCAAAGGCAGGGTATCTTCTTTCGAGGTAATAATCTCTTTCCTCTTCCGGTATGTCTACTGCCTTGCGTTTATCATCTTTTTGTTTGGGGACCCATATACGTCCGTCGTTACGCAAACTCTCACTCATCAGTGTCAGCTTACTCTGGTGATCACCGCTCACGGGAATACAGGTGGGGTGTATCTGTGTAAAACAGGGATTGCCGAAGAAGGCACCCTTTTTATGCGCTTTCCAGGCTGCAGTTACATTGCTGCCCATGGCATTGGTACTTAAATAGAAAACGTTTCCGTATCCGCCGGTGCATAATAATACCGCATGTCCAAAATGCCGTTCCAGTTTACCGGAGATAAGGTCCCGGGCAATGATGCCCCGTGCTTTTCCATCAATCATTACCACGTCGAGCATTTCATGTCGGCTATACTGAGTAACATTGCCCAGGGCAACCTGGCGTTCCAATGCACTGTATGCACCCAGCAGTAACTGCTGACCGGTTTGCCCGGCTGCATAAAAAGTGCGTTGTACCTGTGTACCTCCAAAACTGCGGTTACTTAATAATCCACCATATTCCCTGGCGAAGGGAACACCCTGGGCCACACATTGATCAATGATGGCAGCACTAACTTCGGCCAGGCGGTGAACATTGGCTTCTCTTGCCCGGTAGTCGCCACCCTTCACCGTATCATAAAACAGGCGGAAAACAGAATCCCCGTCGTTCTGGTAATTTTTAGCAGCGTTGATGCCACCCTGTGCGGCGATGCTGTGCGCCCGGCGTGGACTGTCCTGGAAACAGAATGCTTTTACTTTATATCCCAGTTCGCCGAGGGAGGCGGCAGCCGAAGCGCCGGCAAGCCCGGTTCCAACAACGATCACTTCCAGTTTACGCTTGTTGGCAGGATTAACCAGTTTCACATGACCTTTGTAATCGGTCCATTTTTTATCCATTTCGCCGTGAGGTATCTTAGAATCTAAAGCCATGGTATAGTTGATTGGTTGATTAGGTAATGTTAATTGATCCAGCCAAGATAAAAGGCAAGGGGCATCAGCGCAAACAGGATGCACACAATAACGGAAAATGCCGTGCCGGCCATTTGGATGATGGGGGTATAGCGTTTGTGGTTAATGCCCAGTGTTTGAAAGGCGCTGGGAAACCCGTGCAGCAAATGCCAGAACAAAGAAACAACACCGGCTATATAAGCGACTACCACCCACAACTGCTGAAAGTATTCTTTCATTTCTTCGTAGGTATTGTGCGGTTCATCGCCGCTGTACAGGGCTATCTTGGTATTGACAAAAAATTTGGAAATATGCAGGATGAGGAAAAACAGTAATAGGGTTCCCAGTAATCCCATGCTGCGGCTGTACCATTTGCTGTTTTCGCTTACAGCATTTACCTCGTATTTCACGGGACGGGCGGCGCTGTTCTGTTTCATCAGCATCAACCCCTGGATGATGTGAACCAGCAGCCCGGCAAATAAACCGATTTCAATCACCCGGACGATGTAATTGTGGCTCATAAAATGAGCATAGGTGTTGAACATCTCTCCCCCGTCGTTGAAAAAGATCATGGAATTGATGGTGCAGTGGATCACCAGGAAAGATATTAAAAAAAGCCCCGTCAGGCCCATTACCAGTTTCTTACCGATGGAAGAAGTGAAAAAATGTTTCCAGGTCATAGCGAAAGCATTAGGTTGTTAGTTGGGATACAAAAATACGGCAGGACGGGCAAAAACAGTAATTATGCCTGACTTAATTAATCCGGCGCAGCATCATATTATCGATTTGCTGAAAGATAAGCTCGGGCTTGAGTGTACGCCACTGGGGAAATTCGATAAGTTCAATATAATTGGTAAGCCGGGCCTGTTTAAAATCATATTGGCTTTGGGAAGGCATATCCAGGATCACCACCCAGCCGCCTGAATCTTCCAGTTGTTCCCGCCATTCTTCGTAATAGCTGTCATCGCTGCTGTGAAAGTTCAGTACGTTTTCGGCTATGAGAATGAATTTGCTGATGCCCTGGGCAAACATGATGTCGGTGATGTCTCTGCGAAGGGTCATAATGTCGTTTTCAATGGCGTCGTTCCATTCGCCCAGTAATTCAATGATGGCATAGCTTTGTTCATAGTCCGCAAACAGGATCTTCATGTACAGCGTACGGGAACCGAATTCATCCCACTGCGGGTGAATGAAATAATTATATACCGTGTGGGAAAATTCAAATTCGCTGTAGGTTCTCCGGTAAAAGGGCGAACGCTCATCTTCCTCGGCGGTATAAAGATGTCTCCAGTTGTAATATGGTTCTATGTCCTGCAAATGTTCTGCGGCAGATGCCTGCTGCAAATTTCCGGGAATTAAATGGAAAAGACATACACCGGTTTTATAAAAAAAAGAGGTTGCCGTTCGGGGCAACCTCCTGTTTATTTAATCAGGTTGTATTACTGCACTACAATACGTTCAGTAAAGATGAATTTATTATTTGCGTCGGTTACTTTTACCATGAAAACACCTTTGGCAAAGCTTCGGTTAAGCTGGATGGTTTCCACCTGCGTTTTGGAAGCAATGTTCACGGTACGGGTCATCATGGCTTTGCCGCTCAGGTCGGTAATGATCACGTTATACCTGCCTGCCTGCTGGCCGTCAAAAGAAATTTTGAACTCGCCGGTTGTAACCGGGTTGGGATAAATATGTGCTTCGTTGGTAATCACGGGTACCACGGCTTTGAAATCAGCCGAACCGAAATTCTTCGCTGCATCGGCTTCCTTCTGGTAAAGCAGGTTGCCATTTGCCAGGTCGGATGCATTGTATACCATATCCGATCCTTCGATCTTTACCGCATTGAATTCACCCATTTTGAATTTGTAATAACCGGCGAACATATTTGCACTGCACACCACAACGGCTCCGTCTTTATCAACGGCAGCACCATTGGTTGAATAACCGGCCGGCAGCCCGTTGATGTAACCCATGTACTTAGCTATCCGGCTTTCCACATCTACAGAAAACACATAGTGGTTGGCAGAGATCACGTAGAGCTTATTGTAAGCATCAGCAATCATATCGCCACCCCAGCTGCTGCACTGGTTGTGGATGGAAATGGTTTTATTGGATTCATCATCGATCAGTCCGCCCAGGTCGGTAATCACAACTTTCTTACCGGTGGTGAAGCTGATCAGCCGGTTGCCATCATTGGTGAGTGCATAGCCATTGCCGTCGGCATTGATTACCATGCGGGTGAAATTCTTCGCTTCGTCACGCACATTTTCGGTGGAGTTCAGCAAGGAAGACTGGAGGGTATAAAATTTCCGTTCATCGCCTTTTGCATTCAGATCCAACCAGCGCAGTTCGCCGATACGCATGGGCGTAAAGAATAGTTTATCATGATTTTTATCGTAGGCTGCAGCGGCCACCATGGTGGCTGTTGGAAAAGCCAACCCGGATTTTGCAATGGATTGTTTGTTATCGGCATCCATCATCACATAGGTAGACTTATTTCGCTGGAATACATCCTGCGTGATCTTACCGGAGCCGATATCCACCTGGCGGATATTCATCCACAAAAAATCGCCGTTGCCGTCGCCGGTAATGGCAAAAGTTCTGTTGGCATCCTGTGCCGCAGAAACCAAACCAGCTGCAATAAAAATTGAGGAGAGTAGAAGTTTACGATTCATAAGAGGAGTTTTTGTATGACTAATACGATATGATACGTAAATTAGTCAAATTACATAATCCTTCCAAGATTTTTTTATGTGTGGCGGCTCTCTACGGCCTTTTTAACACTTCCGGTTTTCAGCAGAAGTTCTTTGGCGGTTTCATAATCTGCAATGTCTGTTTTTTCCATCAGCATCTTCACGCCGCGGTCAACCAGTTTATCATTGGTGAGCTGCATGTTCACCATCTTATTATCCTCCACCCTGCCCAGTTGTATCATTACGGTGGTGGAAATCATGTTGAGAATAAGTTTTTGTGCCGTGCCGCTTTTCATGCGGGTACTGCCGGTAACAAACTCCGGACCCACCACCACTTCAATCGGGTGATCGGAAGCGGCGCTCAGCGGCGCATCGGGATTGCAGCAGATGCTGCCGGTAACAATATGATGTGCCCGGCATTGGTTCAATGCGCTGATCACGTATGGGGTGGTTCCGCTGGCGGCTATACCAATCACCACGTCCTTTTCATTCACATCAAATGCTTTCAGATCAAGCCAACCCTGCTCCACATCGTCTTCGGCAAACTCCACGGCTTCGGTGATGGCTTTTTTTCCGCCGGCAATAATACCAATCACCAATCCATGCGGCACGCCATAGGTGGGTGGGCATTCACTGGCATCCACAATGCCCAGCCTGCCGCTGGTTCCTGCGCCGATGTAAAACAAACGGCCACCCACCAGCATCTTATCCACAATGGCATTTACCAGCTGCTCCACGTTGGGAATTACCTGTTCAATGGCTGCCGGTACTATTTTGTCTTCTTTGTTGATATTCGTAAGGATATCCTGTATGGGCATCTTTTCGAGGTGCCGGTATGGTGACGAAGATTCGGTTATTTGTTTAAAGGCCATAAATTCTTTTATCGGTGACATTTTACCAGCCCGTCCATGGGCTTTTTGATTACTTTACCCAGTTCCAGTTCATACGAATGACAAAGGTCTTTCAGCACGTCCCGGAATCCCCAGGCCACGCTGCCGGTAAAATGAATGGGTAATGTCCAGCTTTCGCGGTATTTATAAATATGGTTAAAGAAAAAATCATTGAACCCGTCCTCGATGATGTTCTCCACCATGTAATGCCCGCGGTTCTCAGCCAAAAAAATGGCAAAAGAAGCCAGGTAGCGGTTGGGCAATGGTTTTTTATATACTGCCGTGAGTATCTCATCGCTGCTGGTATTGAATTTTGCCTGGAAGCGATCCATCAGGTCGCCGTCGAATGTTTTGTATAAAAAATACTGGATCACTTTACGGCCCAGGTAAGCGCCGCTGCCTTCATCGCCCAGTACATAGCCCAGGCCAGGACTGTTCTTCATGATCTTCTTGCCGTTATAATAACAGGAATTGGAACCGGTGCCCAGGATACAGGCCACTCCTTTTTCGTGTCCGCATAAAGCCTTGGCCGCCCCCATCAGGTCGTGGTCAACAGAAACTTCTTTTGCCCCTGTGAAAACTTTCTGGATGGCTTTCTTTACCAGCTTCACGTTTTCGGCATTGCTGCAGCCGGTACCGTAGAAATAGATCTCATCCGGTTCGGCCTTTTTCATTTTTGGTTTCAGTTCTTCGGTAATGATGTATTCGATCTGTTCGGCAGAAAGGAAATAAGGACTAAGCCCCTGTGTGTACCAAGTGCGGACGGATTTCCCGTTCAGCAAACACCATTCTGTTTTGGTGGAGCCACTGTCGGCAATTAGTTTGATCGGCATTGAATCGTTACAAGATTATACATTGAAGTTAATTCATTGGAATGAATTTGCCGGAATTTATCAGCGGTTCGTATCAAAAAATTAACTTCGCAACATGAACAATAAAAAGATACAGGTTTGGCTGCCCCTGCTTTTCAGTATCACCATGATCGTGGGTATGTATATGGGATACAAGATGAGAGACAATATGCCCGGTCGTGGTTTTTTTTCACTGGAAAAGCGCCGGCCTATCCAGGAGATCATGGACCTGATCAAAAACCGCTACGTGGATGACGTGAAAATGGAGTCCCTCGCCGATACAGCCATTGAAGCCATGCTCAGCAAACTGGACCCCCACTCCGTTTTCATTCCTGCCGAAGAACTGCAGCAGGTGAATGAGGACCTGGCCGGTAAATTCTTCGGCATTGGCATTGAGTTTACGATTTTCGACGATACACTGAATGTAATCAATGTACTCAAGGACGGTCCCAGTGAAAAAGCCGGGTTACTCATCGGTGATAAATTCCTGAAGGTGGGCGACAGCATTGTTGCGGGTAAGAAAACCGGCGCTGATACTTTCCGCAAATTTCTGCGGGGCGACCGGGGTTCAGAAGTAACCATTACTTATTTACGCGGCAACGAACAGAGGAAAACCACCATTAAACGGGATGCTATTCCACTCAGCAGTGTGGATGCCAGTTACATAATTGCACCCGGTGTGGGTTATATCCGCCTCAATAAATTCTCCACACAAACTTACCGGGAGTTTATGCTGGCCCTGCAGGATCTGAAAAAAGCCGGGCTGCAGAAACTGGTACTTGACCTGCGCGGCAATGGCGGCGGTGTGCTGGACGAGGCTGTTGAAATTGCCGATGAGTTCCTGGACGGTGATAAACTCATCACCTATACCGAAGGAAAACACACCGATAAAAAAGAATACCGCTGCAGGCGTGAAGGCCAGTTTGAAAAAGGGCCGCTGGTTGTACTGGCTGATGAGGGTACGGCCAGTGCCAGTGAAATATTAATCGGCGCCCTGCAGGACTGGGACCGTGCCACCATCGTGGGCCGCAGGTCGTTTGGCAAGGGCCTGGTGCAGGAACAGTTTGACCTGAGTGATAAAAGCGCTTTACGGCTTACTGTAGCCCGCTATTATACTCCTATCGGGCGTAGTATACAACGCTCCTACAGCAATGGAACCAGGGTGTATTATGATGAGATCGCCAACCGCTACCACGATGGCGAAACGCAGTACGCCGACTCGGTGAAGAATGATACCAGCAAAGTATATAAAACAAAGAACGGCAAAAAAGTATATGGTGGTGGCGGCATCACACCCGATTATTTCATTGCACTGGACACTACCGGTTTCAGCGGCGATGCGGCGAAAATTTACGGCAAGAATACCATCAGCAATTTTGCCTATCATTATTACCTGCAGCACCAGACTGCCCTGAAAACATTTAAAAACCCCGGTGATTTTGCAACCGGATTTGTTTTTTCGGACGATGACTGGAACCGGTTCGTGGAAGCAGCCGCCCGGGATTCTGTAAATCTTATTGAGGTAAGTGGAAAGGGAAAAGCAGACCTGGTGAACCGCCTCCGTTCTTCCATTGCCCGCCAGTTATGGCGCAATGAAGGGTATTTTGAAACCATGAATGCATCGGACGAAGCCATCAAACGATCGCTTGAATTATTGACAAAATAAAAAAGGCCTCCCGGGGGGAGGCCTTTTAATGTCGTTCACAATAGTTGACCCTTTCAGGTGCTTTTAAAAATTGCGTACGGCTTCAGAGGTTCATCGTTTTTTTAAGGACAATGGATTTGGGTTGTTTTCTTTGGATTTTGGACAACACAAATATGCACCGGCCCACTTTTAATTCCGGTAGAACCCGGTATAAATAATCTGTAGATAAGTTTCGAATTAAAGCTTTGCGGCATATTCGCCACCCCCGGCCCATTTCCTTACCTTTGCGGCAAATAACGATTCTATATGTGGCTCAACAGTATTTTAGAAACCATCGGCAATACGCCCCTCATCAAACTCAACAAGATTACCAAACAACTCCCCTGCACCGTACTGGCAAAAGTGGAATACTTCAATCCAGGTAACAGCATTAAAGATCGCATGGCCCTTAAAATGCTGGAAGTGGCCGAACAGGAAGGAAAAATAAAACCCGGGGGCACCATCATTGAAGGAACCAGCGGCAATACCGGTATGGGACTGGCCCTGGCCGCCTGTGTGAAAGGATACAAGTGTATTTTCACAACCACCGATAAGCAATCAAAGGAAAAAGCCGACATATTGAAAGCCGTAGGCGCCGAAGTGATCGTATGCCCAACCAACGTAGAGCCAGAAGATCCAAGAAGCTATTATTCCGTTTCAAAACGGCTGGCTACCGAAGTACCCAACAGCTGGTATGTAAATCAATACGATAACCTGGCCAACCGCCTGGCACACTATGAACAAACCGGTCCTGAAATCTGGGAGCAAACCGAAGGAAAAGTAACGCACCTGGTGGTTGCTACCGGAACGGGCGGTACAATTGTGGGTACCGCAAAGTATTTGAAAGAAAAAAATCCCAACATAAAAGTATGGGCCATAGACACCTATGGTTCTTTATTGAAAAA
>DMRT01000133.1 GCA_003455235.1 Chitinophagaceae bacterium | reverse complement strand
TGGTGTTGCCGTATTTCTGGATGTTATTATAAACCTTGTCGTCGGGTAAGCCCAGCTTCTGCTGCACAAATTGTGCTATGCGCAGGTTGGCCTGGTGGGGTATGAGCATGTCAATATCTGTTTTTTTTAACCCGTTCTGCACCAGCGCTTCTTCCACCACTTCGGGAATTTTAATCACCGCTTTTTTGAAAACGGCCGGCCCGTCCATGTAAGGGAAATTCTGTGCTTCATCGATCATAGCATGACTCATGAACAGTTGCCCCATTTCTGCTTCATCGAATCTGGCTTGCCATTGCGGAGTCCAGTGATTGGCATGGGTGCCCGGGTTGTACATAGCGAGAATCTCGGCGCTTTCGCCATCGCTGTGAAGGTGCGTGCTTAATATTCCCTGGCCATCTTTAGTAGCAGGTTGCAGCACCACTGCACCGGCGCCATCACCAAAGATTACACTTACATTCCTTCCCCGGGTACTGAAGTCGAGCCCGAAGGAATGCTTTTCACTTCCCACCACCAGGATATTTTTATACATACCGGTTTTGATGAACTGGTCGGCCACGGATAGCGCATACACAAAACCACTGCATTGATTGCGTACATCCAGGGCACCTATTTCCTTCATCTTCATGGCACGTTGCAGCAATACGCCGCATCCGGGGAAATAATAATCTGGACTGAGGGTGGCAAATACAATAAAGTCGATATCCTGTGGAGTAATGCCGGCCCTTTCAATGGCAATCCTGGCAGCTTCCACGCCCATAGTAGTGGTGGTTTCTCCCAGCCGGTCGGCATAGCGCCGCTCCTTGATTCCTGTACGTTCCTGGATCCATTCATCAGAAGTATCCATGTATTTTTTCAGGTCGTTATTCGTAAACACATTTTTGGGAACATAATACCCAATACCGGCAATCTTGCTTCTTGACATGCAATCGTTGTTTAAGGGGAGCAATTTACAAAATTGCCGATGATCTGCAACTGTTTCAGATGCAACCAACCGGTGTTTGGGAAAGGAGGCGGTTAATTGGATTTTACCATGTCTTTCAGGCAAAAATCATCATCCAGCATGGGATGAACCCTGGTTTTGTAGTGGAAGTCGACCGAGTTGCGCAGGGCCTCATTACTCATGATCATTTTAGACGTGAAGTGTTCCACCAGTGGCAACAGGGAAAGCCGGTCGTTCTTCAGCTGTAGTTCCGCAATGTATACCCGGGCATTGAGGTTGATGTTGAGGAACTGCCTTCCGCCCACGGTGGACATGAATGCGGTTCCTTTCACGGAATCGGATTTGATCACATTATAACGGCGCAGGGAGTTCAGGTCGCCTGTAAAGGCAATATCATATTCTGTATCGGACCGCCGGCCCAACGACATATATACTACTTCCTGCCTGCTGCCGCTCTGTTTACTTATTAGGGCTGTCCAGTTTCCGAGTAAGGCATCTTCCACGTAAATACCGGGTTGTTCATCTAATGTGTAAGGTGAGCTGTAAGGACAGGAGCAGAGGATAACAGGAAGAAGAAAGAGTAACGATATTTCGAATACTTTTCTCATTTCAATACATAAAAGTAATTATGAATCTTTAGAAATGCAATAGTAAAACTCCCCGTATTGCCACGTTAATGTACATAGAAAAGACGCTCCCAGTTCAGTTGGCGCTGCCTTTGTCCGATGTATTTGCCTGTTTTCCAGGATCTGTTACGGAGTCTGCCGTTTTCAGCTGTTCCTCATCGGCCAGTAAAAGATTACTGCAGTTATCCCCGTCGCAGCAGGGCAATACATTGGTTTTGCAAACCGGGCATTGGTAATGACCGTGCACCAGGATCATCGCTCCGGCTGCCCCGCAAAAAATACAGGTTGTTGTCATTATTTATTTTTTAGCAGCGCTCCGCCCCAGCCGCCCAGCTCCATGCTCCAGGCAATGCCCAGGTGAACGGCCAGTCCGCCCCACACGCTTTTTGTATTATAACTTACAATGCCCAGCAGCAAGCCGCCCCAGAAACTGCTGATGGCTTCACCCAGGGGTTTGCCAAAATGAATGGTGCAGTAAAAACAGGCCATGGGTACAATCACCTGTTCGCCACATATCTTCCACAGGGAAAGAATGAGAAAGCCGCGGAAGAAAAATTCGATGCTGATAAAATCAAAGCCGTAACAAAGTTCAAACAGGAGGTACCGGCCGCTTTTAAAAGAAAGTTCCAGCCCGTCCAGCACTTTTGCCCGTGGATACATTTCCAGGAAATCCTTTTGGGTACTGGCCAATGCAACCAGCGGCAGCATAAACAGCAATAAAAGCAGGTAGGTTTTGATGCCGGGTGTACGGCGGCTTCCGTAAAACGGCTGCTGGTTCCTGTCTTTGATCAGCCAAAGAATGAATACCGGGATCAGCACCACAAATACACGAACCACCCAGTTGCTGCAGTATATCCAGAATTTCCGTTCATCGGTGCTAAGCGAGGAGGGTATTAATGAATGATGAAGATTAAAATTAACCCGCAATGCAAAGAAAGCCGGCGCTGCCAGCAGGATCATCCAGAACCAGGCATTTCGGTAATACGAACAGTTTTTATAGAACAATGGCTGAAGGAAAAAAGCCAGCGCAAAAGGAGTAAAGTAAAGAAGATAATAGCCAAAGAAGTTGGCAGCTGTTCCGGGCCGGCCTGCGGCATAACGCGTTTCCAGGCCATGGGCATAATTAAGCCAGACGAGTGTGCCGGTCATCAGCAGCACCAGGCAAAAATAAAAAGCGTTGAATGCATTCCGGTAGTAGTCCCGTATATAAGCAAAAACAGGAAACAAGTTTTTTATAAAGATAACAGATAGGCTGTAAAAACAAACGCTCCCGCAAAGCAGGAGCGTTTACAAAAAAATCAGCAGGGTTATTTGTACCCGATCCACTTGCGCTCTTCAATGCTGAAAAGCCAGTAAATGCCGTTGGCGTAAGCAAAGTTAAATGATGATTCAACCGTTGCGTCGTACGGAAGTTTAAGCTTTTGGGTTAGAAAGCCGGTTTTGATATTATAGAGTTCAACTACTTTGTCGACCGTGTTCAACGCACCGATCTCAGCTCCGGGAATGCCGGTGAATACGATGCTGGTATTGTTGTATCCTTCCGGGCTGGTTGGCGCATCCTCCTCTGTTTTCTTTTCTTCAATGCCCTGCGATTTTGTCCGGCCCCAGTGCAGCGTGATTTTGTCATTCTCTTTTTCCACCGCATCGGCGGCATTGTATACATGTATATCGAAGCCGCTCAGGAAAAGCACTTCTTTTTTTGCCGGGTTAAAAACGCCTACACTCTGTTCGGATGGCTGGTGCTGCCCTTCAAACTCAATATTATAAGCAGTGGGTGTTCCGTTTTTAGCGCCCAGGGTGTAGTTGAACCAGCCGCTTTCGCCATACCCGTTGCCGCTGATCTTTTTGGTTACAGTATTGTACCAGAGTCCACGGGTATCCACCTGGGTGGTGAGGTCGTCTTCGGAAACCCGCTTGCCGGCGGCGCTGAATACAGCATGCGGGTATTCGCTGTTGCCTGCAAAAGAGGCATAGTATTGTTTTTTTAGCGGGTGCCAGGCCACGCAGGCGCCCCGGGTGCCCGGCATATCATCGTCAACCGTTTTGGGCATTTTAAGTTCCATCGCTTTTTTAAGCGAACGGCCACCCACCTGTGCATGCAGCAACAGGGTTCCGCCTATCAGCATCAAAGCCAATAAAAAGGTCTTTTTCATTTTATACATTTTACTGCAATAAACAGAAAAGCCCCGGGCGTTACAATACCGTGTGGAGGGTATTTTAAGCGGGGTGATGACCGGGTGCATTGAGGGTGTTCCAGAGGAGGTCTTTCAATTCAGACAATCCCTGCCCGGTAACAGATGAAATGAATACATGCGGAATTTTTGACGGCAGTTCTTTTTTGATAGCGGCTTTCAGTTCATCATCCAGCATATCGCTTTTACTGATGGCAATAACAAAGTCTTTCTGCAGCATTTCGGGATTGTATTGTTCGAGCTCGCTCAGTAAGATGTCAAATTCATTTTTATGTCCGGCACTGTCGGCGGGAATGAGAAAAAGTAAAATAGAATTGCGTTCGATATGCCGCAGAAAGCGGTGGCCCAGGCCTTTGCCTTCGGCCGCTCCTTCAATGATGCCGGGAAGATCGGCAATGCAAAAACTTTTTCCATCCCGGTATTCCACCATGCCCAGCTGCGGAACCAGTGTGGTGAAGGCATAATCGGCTATTTTTGGTTTGGCGGCTGTGATGCTGGATAGCAGGGTTGATTTACCGGCATTGGGAAAGCCCACCAGTCCAACATCTGCCAGTACTTTCAATTCCAGTATCTTCCAACCTTCCACACCCGGCTCACCCGGCTGTGCATACTCAGGTGCCTGGTTGGTGGCTGTTTTAAAATTACTGTTGCCCAATCCGCCGCGGCCGCCCTTCATTAAAATAACTTCCTGTCCGTCTTCCAGTATCTCCACTTCTTTTTCGCCGGATTCCTCATCTCTTGCGATGGTGCCCAGTGGCACTTCAATGATGATGTCTTTACCAAAACGGCCCGTGGAATTATTCTTACTTCCGTTTTCGCCGTTTTCGGCGAGGATGTTTTTGTAATAACGGAGGTGCAACAGGGTCCATAGCTGTGCATTGCCTTTCAGGATGATGTGTGCACCCCGGCCGCCATCACCTCCATCTGGTCCGCCCTTGGCCGTTAATTTATTGCGCATAAAATGCTTGCTTCCGGCGCCCCCGTGCCCGCTGCGGCAAAAGATCCGTATCTGGTCAACAAAATTCGATTTTTCCATTGGGGGCAAAGGTCAGTAAAATTTAAGGATTAATATCCTGTTAACGGCTTTTATAATTTTGATGAGCCGTTGGCATGCAATTCATAGTACATTTGCAGCAGGTAAATCAAAAAAAATGATCAGACTGTTTTTAATCCCCATCATTGTGGTGCTCAGCTGCGGTTCCGCAAAAAAGAATCAATCCGCAGCGCCTGCCGGAAACGCTACAGAAAAAATGGTTGCTGAAGCTGCCGGAAAAGATTCCATTCCTTCCTGTATACGGGAAAAGATCAATAAATTCAAAGGAATGCAGCAGCACGAGCAGCCGCAGCGGGTGATTGAATACAGCTACCAGGGAAAGAAAGTGTACTATGTCGCCATGCCCTGTTGCGATTTCTTCAATGAAGTGTATGATGATAAATGCAACCTGCTGGGAGCTCCCGATGGTGGTTTTACGGGAAAAGGCGATGGCAAGCTGCCCGACTTTACAAAAGAAGCGAAGAATGAAAAACTGATCTGGGAAGCAAAGAAGAACTGATCATTTGCTCTCCTTCCAGGTTTTATAATTTGCAGACGGCGTCTTCCGGTCAGCAGGAAGAACTCTCAGTGGTTCGCATTCCTTCCAGGTATCAAATAATTGTTTGGGTAATTGCTGGTATAAAGCCGTGCCTTCGGTTTTCCAGCGGATCATTTCATCGGTAACTTCTTTAACCTTTTTTGCGGGATTACCCACAATCAAACTGCGGCTTTCAAAAACAGCTTCCGCTTTTATAAAAGTTAATGCGCCAACAATGCATTCATCACCAAGCACTGCATTATCCATTAACACGGCATTCATTCCCACCAGGCAGTTTCGTCCGATCGTTGCGCCGTGTATGATAGCGCCATGGCCTATGTGTGCGCTTTCTTTCAGCAAAACAGTAACGCCGGGAAACATATGAATGGTGCAGTTCTCCTGAACATTGCAGCCATCTTCAATAATAATCTGCCCCCAATCGCCCCTGATGGCCGCGCCGGGGCCGATGTAACAATCTTTGCCGATGATCACATTGCCCGTGACGGTTGCATGGGGATGAACAAAAGAAGATTCGTGCACGACAGGAATGAAATCGTTGAAGGAGCAGATCATAGGTGTTTTTTATCCGTTCTGAAACAGGTTCCTTTAAAGATGGCCACTACGTGGTCTTTCTGGTTGCTGATGGAAATATGATACAGCCCGGTGCTTTTGCCGTTATGAATTTCTTTTGCCTCGGCAGTGAGCATATCGCCCACATGAACCGGCTTTAAAAAATTGATCGCCGTATCCAGGGCCACCGATAAAACATTGCGGTTGTTGCAGGCAAAGGCGAAAGCACTGTCGGCCAGCGAAAAAGCAATGCCGCCGTGTACAATGCCAAAGCCATTGATCATTTCTTCCCGTATGGTCATTTTAATTTTACTGTAGCCTTCTTTTACATCCAGCACTTCAATTCCCAGCCATTGGCTGAACAGGTCGTTCTTCATCAGATGAGCAACTACTTCCTGCGCAAACTTGTCTTTCTCCGGATTCATTTTATTTTCCTTTAAATGAGGGATTTCTTTTTTCTAAGAATGCATTGATGCCTTCGTGGTAATCGTCTGTTGCTGATGCTTTCTGCTGGTATTTATCTTCCAGTTCCAGCTGTTCTTCCCAGGTGCTGTGGAAAGAAGCATTCAGCGCATGCTTGGTATAGGCCAATCCTTTGGTAGGCATTTGGGCAAGCGTGGCGGCAATTTTTTTACTTTCTTCATCAAACACTTCATCGGCAAACACTTTGTAAATCATCCCAAGCCGTTCCGCATCGGCTGCCGTTGCCTTGTCGCCGGTCATCATCAACGCACTTGCCTTCTGCCAGCCAATCAGCCGAGGCAGGGTATAGGTTCCGCCACTATCAGGGATCAATCCAATTTTGCTGAATGCCTGGATGAAAGAAGCGGATGATGCTGCCACTACAATATCGCAGCACAAGGCGATATTGGCGCCGGCGCCGGCGGCCACTCCGTTCACTGCTGCCACCACCGGTTTTGGAAGATTTCTTATCCTCCGTGCGATCGGGTTGTAATGCTCAGACAGGATCTGTTTGATTTCAACCTTATGTTCGCCCACCAGTTCGCTGATGTCCTGCCCGGCACAGAATGCCTTGCCGGCGCCGGTGATGTACACACAACGCACTTCATGAAGCGATGCCGCTTCATCGAGTTTAGCCTGGAGCAGGAGCGCCATTTCCCGGTTGAAAGAATTGAATTTTTCGGGACGGTTCAGTGTAATGAAGGCGATGCCGTTCCTGATTTCAAACAATACAGATGACATGAGAAAGAGTTTAAAGTGTTCGGTTACACATCAAAGCTTTTTACTTCTTTGTGGTTAAGCAGGAATTGATTCACCAGGTCGTAGTTGCGGTCGGGCGAACTGATGCGGTAAAGATAGATGGCATCATTGTTATCTTTTGTCGCTTTCATGCACCGGAAAGTAAGGTCGTGTGAGCTGAAAAAAGTTTCCAGGTCGGACTGGAAAGTCCGGCCCGCATCCGAAATCCGGATCTTATAATCCTTTACCCGGTGAATGCGGTTGATGAAGCGCTGCACCGGTTCCAGTACAAACAGGGCAATTACCACCATGGCCGCTACCACGATGGCGACAGGATAATTGTGATAGCCAATGGCCATTCCCAGCGCCGCCGTAATCCAGATCAGGGCGGCTGTGGTGAGCCCGTTTACTGTGATGCCCTCCTTAAAAATAACACCGGCGCCGATGAAACCAATGCCGGTTACAATATTACTGGCAATGCGGTCGGTGCTGCCAATGGCCGCTTCTTTCGACAATATGGTATATAAACAGGAGCCAACACAAATCAGGATCATGGTTCTGAACCCGGCGGGCTTGGTGCGGAACTCCCGTTCCAGCCCAATAACAGCGCCAATAACAAAGGCAACAGATACCTGGGCGGCTTCTTCAAAATAAACAGAGATATCCATGGATGTAAATTGAACGTAGTTAAAGTTAAAGAAGATTAATGGCACTTGAAAGACCGGCGGTATTATTTATATCCGTTCCGGCGGGGAGAGTATTGCCTGGTAAACGGGTTATCTTTTTTCCAGCACCTGCATTACAAAATCTTTTTTCCGTTGCGATACAGGAATGGAAAGCCCGCCTTCCAGCACCAGGGCGCCGCCATGTGTTTTATCAAACGACTTTATTTTATCAGGGTTGGCCAGGAAGGAATGGTGCGTTCGTAAAAAGCCAAGCGGTTCCAGGATCTCCTCATATTCTTTTAAATTTTTCGATACCAGGATGGGACCGCCATTTTGCAAATGGAAACGGGTATAGGTTCCCTCGGCCTGGCAGTACAAAACATCGGCCACCTTTACGAACCAGGTATTGTCAATGTCTTTTAAAACAATCTTCCGTTCCCGGTTCTGTACACCCGAGAGCTGCTGCAGCAGTACCTGCACCTGTTGCTGCAGATCGCTGTTCCGGATATTCAGCATCGCTTTCTGTATACTTTTCTGCAGGGCCTCTGGATCAACTGGCTTCAGCAGGTAATCGATGGCGCTGAATTTAAATGCTTCAATCGCATATTGATTATAGGCAGTGATAAAAATGAGCTGGAAGCCGGGATTGTACAGCTGGTTCAGCAGGTCAAACCCGCTGCCATCATCCATTTCTACATCCAGCAACAGTATATCCGGCCGGAAAGAACGGATGGTTACCAGGCCCGACTGAACGCCACCGGCTTCTTCTATCTCTGTTATCTCAGGACAGTAATGCTGCAGTAAGGAACGGAGGGCTGCACGCTGACCCGGTTCGTTATCGGTGATTAATAGTTTCATGAATGACTGCTGCCTGCAAGGTATTGTTATTTCATATGTTGTTTATGCAGCAACGGTAAATAAATCTTTACCGTTACCCCGTTGCCACCCGGGTTATTATCAATGGAAAATCCGGCTTTTGTTTTTAGCCGGATATTCAGCAAATAGATCCTGTCTTTAATAATCTGGCTGGCTCTTGAAATGTGTTCACTGTTTTCTTTGGCAGCGCTGGTAAGTCCTTTTCCATTATCGGTAATGTTGATGAACAGGTTCTCTGCTTCCTTTTTAAAACCCACCGACACCAGACCCTCGTAATCAATGCCTGTAAACCCGTGTTCAATACTGTTCTCTACAAAGGGTTGGAGGATCATGGAAGGTATCAGTACCTCATCAGGCTCCAGGTCTCCAGCAACGGATACTTCGTATTTGAATTTTTGAGGGAACCGCATTTTCTGTAGCTCAAGGTATTCTTTCAGAAAATCCATTTCCTGTTCAATGGTCACGTATTCTTTGTACGTGCTTTCCAGGGTTTCCCGCATAATGTGAGAAAATTTGGAAAGGTTGCTGGCCATTGATTTTCCATCATTACCCTGCAGGGCGAAAGCCTGTAAGGAAGAAAGAGCATTGAAGAAGAAATGAGGATTCATTCTAGCCCGGTTCAGCCGTTGCTCGGCTTCCATAATTTTCTGCTTGCTCTTCAGCGATTGCTGCCGGATGAAGAATGCCAATGCGATCAGGCCAAGCAGGCCGGCAAAGGCAAGCAGCAGGTAAATTCTTTTTTGCTGTGCCAGTTCGGTAATGGTCTTTTCGTTTTTTGCCTGGCTGTATTTTCTTTCCAGCTCGGCTACCTGTGTTGCTTTTTCCACGTTGCGTATGCTGTCGGTAATGGCCCGGCCCATTTCTTTGTACTCAAATGCTTTTTTATAATCACCGGTTTCTTCGCCAATCCTTGCCAGCAGTAAATCATATACCTCGGCAATGTAGGCGGGGTTGCCTCCCAGCTTCCGGTAATGCAGGGAAGAATCAGCAAATTGTTTTGCAGCTGCATAGTCTTTCATCTCTATAAGAATATCTGCTTTGTCGTAATAGTTGGTGCCCAGGTTATCGTAACTGCCGGCATCGGTATATTTAAAAGAACTGTCCAGCAGCTCCAGTGCTTTTTTAAAATCTTTGCGCTCATAAGCAATTCCCTCCAGGTTACTGAAGGCGGCTGCAATGGAGCTTTCCCGGTTTATTTGTTTTGCCAGGGCGAGTTGCCGGTAACTGAAAAGCTCCGAGCTGTCGAGGCTGGATGTTGTTTTAGTGTCCTGAAAATGCCAGAGGTATCTTTTGGATAGTTTGAATAGCAGGTCGGCTTTTTTCAGCGGGTTCTCTATCTTATCAAGAAAAGAAACAGCAAGACGGGTATATACAATGCCTTTTTCCGCCTGCCCGGTCTGGTTGAATAACTGCGCAATCATGGTGTAGGTGGTACCGATTTCGTGTGGGTTTCCCCCTGCCTCTGCTGCCTGCAGTAATTTAAAGGTATACTCCTGTGCTTTTGCAAAATCGGCCTTGGTATAATATAGTTGTGCCCAGTAGGTATAGGTGGTAAGCAGGATACTATCGCTCCAACCGGATTGCCGGTATAATTTCTCTGCCTGCTGAAAAAACATATCGGCTGTATCAAAATGCTGCTCTTCTGAATGGTAGATGGCCAGCCATTCATAACTGCTGGCTTTGCAGATGGGATTGGAAGAAGACTGCAGTTTATTAATGTATGGTGCAATGGCTGAGTCGCCCGATTCCCATTCGGTTTTCAATGCCCGGTATTCCGGGCAGTTGCATTTTTGTGAAAAAGACGAGAAGGCAGACGTGAGTAAGGCAGCCGCCAACACAAACCGGAAACAGGTTAACAGAATTCTCATAATGGGGGTATGACCTTCTAAAAGTAAGGTAACAAATTCATCTCTTTCCGCAGCCGGGCTTATTTATTTTAGCACGGCTGTGCATAGGCAGCAGATATTGATCCGGTTGCAACACTTGTTGTTTTGTTCCGGGCGTCTGTTCATTCTGCTGAAAGAAGAATAATAAAATCGGTATTATACAACGGATTGGTTTCCTCATACATGATTCCGGCAGGGGCGGGACAAAAAACATATACTCATGCCGGTGTTTCTAAGTGAAACAGCACCCTGGATTTCCAGGGTGCTGTTTTTATATAACAAGGGAAAGGTGCTGCTTATTATTCCACGATGATCTTCCTGATGCGGTGGTTGGCAAAGTCAGCCACATAAAGCAGTCCGTTTGCGGGATCACCGCACAAAGCAATGGGAGTATTAAACTGGGCAACTGAACCAACACCCTCATTTAAACCCTGGGTGCTTCCTGCGATGGTGGTTACCACGCCGGCAGCGGTGATTTTGCGGATGCGGTGATTGAAAGCGTCGCATACATACAGGTTGCCACTGCCATCTGCAGTAATACCGGAAGGGAAATAGAAAGTGGCGGCGGTACCTGTGCCATCGGCCGATCCCGGCGTTCCGGCCTGCCCGGCTACCACCGAGCTCACATTGGCCGTGCTGTATTTCATTACCTGGTTAGAACTGTATGTAGTATAGTACAGGTTTCCGGCCGCATCCAATGTTAATCCAAAAACGATTCCTGAATTAACAAGGGTTGTTACCACACCGGCCGGCGTTACTTTCCGTATCAGTCCATTGATATAGTCGGCTACGTAAATATTTCCTGACGCATCTGCTGCCACGCCTAAAGGCTCATTGAACTGGGCTGCAGTTCCGGTACCATTCACACTGCCCGGGGTACCGTTACCGGCGAGGGTACTAACCACACCTGCCGGTGTGATCTTTCGGATGGCATGATTCATCCGGTCGCCCACATACAGGTTGCCCGATCCGTCCATGGTTATGCAATACGGCTGGTTAAACTGCGCTGCAGTACCGGTTCCGTTTGTAAAACCCTGGCTGCTTCCGGCAAAGGTGGTTACCACGCCGGCCGGGGTGATTTTGCGGATGCGGTGATTATCCCTGTCGCACACAAACAAATTACCCGCGGCATCTTTTACAATACCCAGCGGAATATTGAACTGTGCGGCAGCGCCCGTTCCATCAGCAAAGCCCATGCTGCTTCCGGCAAACGTAGTTACGGTTCCGGTTCCCACGTAGGTGAATACCGGTCCGCCGATTGCTGTGCCGTTCTTCTCAACCGATACAGCACCGGTGGTTGCGCCCGAAGGAACAAGGGCCGTAAGCTGGGTGTCGGCTGCTGTTTGCACGGTGCCCTGCACTCCGTTAAAAAAAACTTTGAGTACACTGGTACTTGTTCCGAAATTGGTTCCGGTAATGGTAACCACGGTATTTTTCGGTCCGCTGGCCGGGCTGATAGCGGTTACCGTGTGTGCCGGAGCCGGCTGTGGAGCAACGGTGTCCTTATCTTTTTTACAGGCTGAAAAGAGAATGCTGCTGCATAAAACAGCTGTTACGAATTGTTTGAATTTCATAAAATTGGTTTTTAAAGAGTGTTTGAAAAGTGGTTGATTATTTGATTTTTGAGATGCTGTAATAACGGAGGTTTTACCGGCACATTGGGCAGGATAGATAAGTGCCGGTGACCAACCATCAGCTGAACCGGATAATTACATAGCTGCATCCGGGTTACC
>DMRT01000220.1 GCA_003455235.1 Chitinophagaceae bacterium | reverse complement strand
CATGTCTTTCATACGTCGCATAAATTCCGGCCGGGTGGCAATTACCGGTGGTGCCTCTGCACTCAGCCCCTTTACTTCCACCGATACATTCAGGTCGGGCACCTGCAATGAAAAAAGATCTTTCAGTTTTGCCTCATCGTCTTTGCTCAGCACACTGTCGCCCCCCTCCTGTTTGTCGATGATATTGTCAATGATATCGCTGTCAACCCGGGTAAACTGCACATTCTCCCACTTCATCTCCATCTGGTTGATAAAGCCGTTATCGATGATGGTTTCCAGTTTCACCACCACGTATCCCTTGGCAATGGCCTGCTGAATGTAAGCATCCTGCTGAACCGGGTCGGTGGTATATAATATCACCAGCTTGCCGTCTTTATTCTTCTGCAGCATTTCGGCAGCCTGGCGGTATTCTTCCAGCGTATAAAACTTATCTTCCTTTGCATCGTGTATGACATGGAACTTATTCGCCTTATCCAGGAACTTATCATCCGTCATCATCCCATACTTCACAAACAGTCCCAGGCTTTCCCACTTCTCTTCAAACTGCTTCCGGTCGGTTTTAAAAATTTCTTCCAGCTTATCCGCCACTTTCTTAGTGATGTGCGAATTGATCTTCTTCACATTCGGATCGCCCTGTAAATAACTGCGGCTTACGTTCAGCGGAATGTCCGGGCTGTCGATTACCCCATGCATCAGCATCAAAAATTCGGGAACGATATCCTTCACTTCATCCGTTACAAATACCTGGTTGCTGTACAGCTGGATCTTGTCTTTCTGTATTTCGTAGCTCTGCTTGATCTTCGGGAAATACAGGATACCGGTAAGATTGAAGGGGTAATCCACGTTCAGGTGTATCCAGAACAGCGGCGCTTCGCTGAAGGGATAAAGTTCTTTGTAGAAATGCTGGTAATCTTCAGCCGTAAGTTCTGATGGCTTCTTTGTCCAGGCCGGCGTGGGATTATTCACCTGCTTGTCTTTAAAGAAGATCGGAACGGGCAGGAAGCGGCAGAATTTTTCCAGCACAGATTCAATCCGGTGTTCTTCCAGAAATTCTTCACTTTCGGCATTCAGGTGAAGAACAATGTCGGTACCCCTTGTTTCCTTTTCCGTTTCTTCCAGGGTAAATTCCGGGCTGCCGTCGCATTCCCATCTTACCGCCTTACTTCCTTCTTTATAACTTCTGGAAAACACTTCCACTCTGTCACTCACCATGAAAGAGCTGTAAAAACCCAGTCCGAAATGCCCGATGATATTGGCTTCGTTCTGCCCCTTGTATTTTTCCAAAAATTCCTCGGCGCCGCTGAATGCCACCTGGTTCAGGTATTTGTCCACTTCTTCAGCCGTCATCCCCAGGCCGGTATCACTGATGGTAAGCGTTTTTTTCTCTGCGTCGATCTTTATTTCAATCTTCAGGTCGCCCAGTTCACCTTTGGCCTCCCCCAGGGAAGAAAGTGTTTTCAGCTTCTGGTTGGCATCCACTGCATTGCTGACAAGCTCCCGCAAAAAAATGTCATGCTCACTGTATAAAAACTTCTTGATGATCGGGAAAATATTCTCTGTTTGTACCCGGATACTCCCTTTTTGCATAGTTCTTTGTTTAGGGGGCAAATTTACAAACATAATACCAATGAGAATTTGGTGACAGGATGGCATTTATTGGCGTTGTTAGTCGTCCTGGCCGTTGTTGGTCGCCTGACCAATAACACCCACTCCCTTTTATCTTACCTGCTTAATAATTACATTTGTTTTACCCGTAAAACCGGATTGATGAAATCATTGAACCTGAAAATGATCATGCTGGTTTCCTGTATGTGTTTCCTCGCTGCCACTGCTGAGGGGCAGGACACTATTCAATTTTACAATGTGATCAAAGACGACAGTGTGGTCTTATACTTCAACAAAAGTTTCAGCTTTACAGAAGAACGTTGCGCAGAGTACAGGCGCTATACAAATGTGGATTCCAACGGAAATTTTCACCAGTCATTTACGGATATCAATAAACAGGATGTGGTGATCGGGAAAGGATATTATGAACACGGGTTAAAGAACGGTGAGTTTGAGACTTTTTATCCGGACGGTCAGCTGCAAAGCAGGGGCAGGTACAGGAATAATACTGCCACGGGAAGCTGGATTTTCTTTTATCCAAACGGGAAACCGGACAGGGTGCTGCTGATCAACGTGGCAGATACCCTGCTGCTCCAGTTCTACGATACCAGCGGGGTACGAAGGGTTACCGATGGAAAGGGATTTTTCAATGGAGAAGTGGCTGCCGCCAATGCCACTGCCTATAATAAAGTAGTTGCCTATGGCGGGATCGTGGATGGGAAACCGGATGGTGAATGGAAATCTTTTTTCGGCACCTACCCTTACTGTACAGAAAAATTCGACAAGGGTGTATTTATTTCCGGTGAGCAAAAAAGCATGGCAAAGGGTACCATTCAGTACAAAACCAACTCCCGGTTAAAAGACCTTTTTCCCATATCCTATATCGAACGGCTGGAGCAGTTTAACATCGTAAAATGCTGGAATTTTACATCAATTGCAGATATCCCCGGTGATAAACCCAAACGCAATGTGAACCTGGAGATAAACCTGGAAAGTTTCCGGTCGTTCGTAAATGATGCGGTGCGGCGGGTGTTGGAAACCGATGGCAGGAATGGCTACAGTGATTATGTGGATGGTGATAATTTTTTCAAAATTTCCTTCCGGGTAAATGATAAAGGAACACCGGTTGATTTTAAAAAATTGACCAGCTGGGGCGACCAGTATTTTTACCCGATATCGGATGCAATGACCATGCATGCCAAATTACCTACCTCAGATAAGCCGCTCTACTTTCAGCTCACGATCATAAAGAAGGAAGGCAATACAATTTCATACAGGTATAATTTCACCTTTGATTGATAGTATGTGAAAGAGTGCAGCAGGAATTGCTGCTTCATTATTTTGAAAGCACTTTATAATAAACCAACCGTTGTTTTATATTATTTATTCTAAAGAATTCAATGGAATCCCTGAATATCCTTCCCTGCCAGTAGCTGAACCCATCCTTAGAATTGACATATACCTGTGTTTTCAGCACGTTCTTCTCGATGATATAACAATGCGTATCAGGTACAGCCCTTGCTATGCTTTGAAGGGTGAGTGTGTCAGAAATGTTCATCCACAGCAGGCGCCTGCCTGGCCGGAATCCCAACAGGTGATAATTGATTTTGCTGAAAACCGACTCGCCGAAATTACAAACATACCAACCGGTCGTGTCAAGCAATTTAATTGTTTCTGCAGAAGCCGGGTCCCTTATTTCTTTTGTCGCATAACTGTATTTTCTTGGAACAGGGAACAGGATGGCACAACCGGTAAACAAAACGGCCAGTAAGAGTATAATGGTTTTTTTATTCAGCTTCATTGAGAGTATTCCAAATGTACGCTACCGCTTCAACAAAAATAAAGAGGCCCCTGATGGAGCCTCTTTATTAAATGATCTTTAACTGAATTACCAGATCATGAACCGTTTTGAAGTCCTGAAATCAGGACTGGCAATCCGGATACTGTAAGGTCCCGTTGGTATATTCGATGGCAGGGTGAATGTGTCATCAATAAAATTCACCTGCGTAATGATCTCGTGCTGGAACACCAGCTGGCCAATGCTGTTGATGATTTGTACTTCGTAATGGCCCGGCTTGATGCCCTTGTAGGTATAGTGCAGACTTCCACCGCGTTTAACAGGCACATTGTACAGTACAAAACCATCCGGTATGCTCTTCATGGTGAATGATTTTTCCGTACCATAGCTGGTGCCGCCGTTGTTGGTAGCGTATGCCCTGTAATAATAGGTGGCGCCCTGTACCAAGCCGGTTAAAGTGGTGGAGAAGGTTCCGCCCGCCAGGTTAGAGGCTGCGGCCTTAGTTCCCTGGCCATTTGCCAGTCCGCTGATGCTGCTGTACTCAATGCCATATGCCGATACAGCAGAACAACCGATGCTGGTTACGCTTCCATCGAGGGTAACATTATTGGCGGTAAGCACACTGGCATTGCCGGTGTTTACGGTAGCAGCTGTATTGATACCGCTTCCGCTGGCAGCTACGTTAATGGTTGCTGCGCCGCCGCCGCTTACCGGGATATTCCCGTTATATGATTGCACCGCTGTTGGTGTAAACTGAACATAAATGGTTTGGTTATACGGACCGGCTGCATGCACCAGGCTTAATGAAGCGGCAAAGGGTCCGGCAGCTGCCGTGGCAAATGCATAACCGCTGAGCGGACCAACATTGATGTTTGCCACCAGCACCGCATTGCTGGTGATCGTAAATGAATTCGGACCAACGGTTGTATTGATACAATTAGCCCCGAATGCGGTAAGCGGTGTTGCAGTGAGCACCGGTGCCGATGTGGTGAACGTACCCTGTGCTCCATAGCTGGTGCCTCCGCCATTGGTGGCATAGGCATGATAGTAATAGGTGGTGCTCGGCGTCAATCCTGCCAGTGCAGAAGAGAAGTTAACGCCCGCCAGGTTAGTGGATGCAACCGCCGTTCCGGTTCCGTTGGGGAAACCGTTGGTGAGGCTGTACTCAATACCATAAGCGGTTACCGCCGTACATCCGGTTGCAGGAATGGTTCCCGCCACGGTGGCGCTTATTTGCGTGATGGCGCTTGCTGCTCCGCTGGTTACAGAAGGAGCCGTGTTGATACCGGCGCCCGATGCTGCCACGTTTACGGTGGTTGCACCACCGCCGTTTACCGGAATATTTCCATTGTATGATTGAACAGCGGTTGGCGTAAAGCGAACAAATACCTGTTGTGAATAAGCACCGCCCGGCTGTGTTATAACCAGTGATGCGGTATAGGTTCCGCCCGATGTGGTGGAGAAGCTGAACCCGGCAAGCGGACCAACATTCACATTCACATTGGTGAGATTGGTACCGGTGATGGTAAATGAATTCGGTCCTGCAACCACGTTCAGGCAGATATTACCGAATGCAGTCAATGCAGAGGCGGATAAACCAGGCGTTGCCGTGGTGAATGTACCCTGGGCCCCATAGCTGGTTCCCGCTGCATTGGTTGCATAGGCGTGATAATAATATACTGTGGATGGTGTTAAACCGGCCAGATTAGAAGAGAAATTACCTCCCGCCAGGTTAGTGGATGCCACCGCTGTTCCGGTTCCGTTGGGGAAACCATTGGTGAGGCTGTATTCAATACCATAAGCCGTGATGGCTGTACACCCGGTTGCTGGAATGCTTCCGGCAACGGTGGCTGAAACAGCCGTGATGGCACTGGCTGCACCACTGGTAACCGAAGGTGCGGTATTTACACCGGCGCCCGATGCTGCCACGTTTACGGTGGTTGCACCACCGCCGCCAACAGCAATATTTCCATTGTAGGATTGAACGGCTGTGGGGTTAAAATTCACATAAATGGTTTGTGTGAAGGTTCCACCCGGTTGCGCAAGACTGAGTGATGCGGTATAGGGTCCGCCGGCTGCCGTGGCAAAACTGAATCCGGCCAATGGTCCAACGGTAACGTTTGCATTGGTAAGCGCCGAACCGTTAATGGTAAATGTATTCGGACCGGCTGTGGTATTAATACAAACATTACCGAATGCAGTCAGTGCGGTTGCATTGATCGTAGGTGTTAATGCCTGCGTGATGAAACTCTGTTGTGCACCATAGCCTGTTCCGCCGCCATTGGTGGCATAGGCATGATAATAATATGTGGTGTTTGGTGCCAGGCCGGTGAGGTTGGAAGAGAAGTTTCCGCCGGCAAGGTTAGTGGAAGCCACTGCGGTTCCGGTTCCGTTGGGGAAACCGTTGGTGAGGCTGTACTCAATACCATAAGCTGTTACGGCAGAACAACCAACCGAGGTGATCGTTCCGTCGCAGGTAGCCGAGTTGGTGGTGATGGCACTGGCTGCACCGGTGGTAAGTGATGGAGCCGAGTTCACACCCGAACCGGCTGCAGCCACATTGATGGATGCTGCACCGCCTCCGCCAACAACGATATTGCCGTTGTACGACTGAACAAGGGTTGGGTTGAACTGAACAAATACCTGCTGCGAATAAGCGCCACCTGGTTGAGCAAGGCTTAATGAAGCTGTGTAAGGTCCGCCGGCCGCAGTAGCATAACTGAATCCGGTTAATGCCGCCACCGTTACGTTGGCATTAGACAGGGCAGTACCGGTAATGGTGAATGAATTAGGGCCTGCCGTGGTGTTGATACAAACATTACCGAATGCAGTCAGCGCCGATGCAGATAAAACCGAAGAAGGCGCTGCCGTGGTGAATGTTTGCTGTGTACCGTATGTGGTGCCCACCGCATTGGTGGCATAGGCTTTATAATAATAAACCGTGCTGGCTGCCAGTCCCGTTACATTACTGGTAAAGTTACCGCCGGCAATATTAGTAGAAGCCACCTGTGTACCGGTTCCGTTGGGGAAACCATTGGTGGTGCTGTACTCAATACCATATGCGGTGATGGCTGCACAGGCGCTGGTGGCTGTTCCGGCCAGTGTGGCTGAATTGGAAGTAACACCGCTTGCAACACCGGTGGTTACAACAGGCGCCGGGTTGATGCCCGAGCCCACCGCCGCAACATTAATCGATGTTGCTCCGCCTCCGCCTACAACAATATTTCCATTGTATGACTGAACGAGTAATGGATTGAACCGTACAAATATTTGCTGGGAGAAAGATCCTCCTGGTTGAGGTATGGTTAATGTGGCTGTATACGTTCCGCCCGATGTGGTTGAATACGTGAAGCCGTTTAAAGCGGCAACGGTAACATCGGCACTGGTAAGTATGGTACCGGTAATGGTAAATGAGTTGGGTCCTGCAGTGGTATTGATACAAACATTACCAAAGGAGGTAAGTGCAGAAGCGCTTAAAGTGGGTACCGGTGGTCCGCACGGGCTCAGGGGCGAAGCGGTATTGCGTGGTGTGGGTGCAGCCGCTGTAAAATCAGTGGCATTCTGGTCGGTATCCGTACATCCATTGGCTGCACGCAGTATTGCATTGGTATTGCTGGGTGCCGGTGAGGGTCCTGTTCCTTCAAAACAATTGGCAGTGGCGCCAAAACCAACCAAGTCAACGTAGGTTCCTGATGCCGGGCATCCGGTGAGGGCGGTGGTATTGTTCACCAGCGCCACTTTACCTGCCGTGGCACTCATGGCAATTGCTCCGGTTGCATCGGGTGTTGGCAGCGGTGTGGTTCCCCCTGCCCCGATTGCTTCCTGTACAAGATAATATTGGCCGGGCTGCAAGGTTACATTGGTAAGATTGGTTACCTGCCAGGCGCCGGTGCCGGTGGCACTGTTGTACTGAACAGACCAGCCGTTCAGGCTTACCGGTGCTGCGCCGCGGTTAAAGAGTTCAATAAAGTCATTGGTGTATGTTGCCCCCGCATTTCCACCTCCGCCATATACCTGGCTGATCACCACCTGTGCATCGGCACGGAAGGCGGCAGTCGCAAGTAAAAGAATCGTAAATAGTTTTTTCATAAAGAAAATTTGTCGTTGTATTAAATCCCGTTCTTCAAAGTAAGAGCCATAATTATCCATTATGGCTCTTACGATTTCTATGCTTATTGCCTGGTTACACGAATATCGTCCACTTCAAAATTGGTGGTTCTTCCACCCGAAACACTTCCGGTGTATTTAAATGCGATGCGCACGGTTTGACCGGCATAAGCGCCCAGGCTGATGTTGCCGGTATTGGCAAATGAGCTGTAGGTGCTGGAGTTATTGGTTGCTGTATTACCGGGGATCATGGCATTGGTACTTACCTGTGTCCACGTAGCCGTGTTGGGATCATTGCCGCCATTGTAATTGGTGGATACAAAGGCATGAATGGTGGTTGGGCCCGTGGCAAACTGGTAAGCCGTGCTGAACTGCAGCTGCGGTGTGGTGGAAGCCGGTAATGCAATCGCAGGTGTGATCATCCAGGCCGTGTCAGCATTTAAACCGGTTCCAAAGGCAGTAACCTTCGCACATTTTCCGGATGTTCCGAAAACGGCATTTTTATAAAGCGCTGTTGCATTGGGCGCAATGTTCTTCCAGCCGGGAAAAGCAAAGTCGAGGTTGTTATCGCCGGTGGTCAGTGAATTAAAATATTCTTCAAACAGGTTACAACGGCCGCCGGTAAACATCACGTCTTCTGCATTGCGGATGATGAGCTGCTTGGTGGTACCGAACGTAGTATAGATGGCTACTACGCTTCCGTTTCCGGAGGGAACTTTGCGGGCTGCAAAATTTGCATAGGCGCTGGTGCGGATGATGATGGTTTGACCGGCGCAGTTCTTGATATCCAGGTTCACCGTACTCTTGTAAGCAGAGGTATCGGAGAAGCTGGCATTGGGATCGCTGAATTCATAGCCATCCAGCTGGATCAATGAACCCAGGTACTGGTCCTGCATATTGGTGCCCAGTTGGTTCTGGTTAACCACGATGGGGGTAACCGGGTTGTTGATGGAACCACCGATCACGTACTGGCTGATCAGGTTGGAAGGAATTCCTTCCTGTGAAGGAAGACCGGCCACAGTGGCTTTTACACCCAGGGCAATCAGTCCGTTGTAATCACTGATGCAAAGATCTTTACACTTGATGAAGATCCTGCGGCCCACGGGATACGTGCCGTAGAGGCTGTTGGCGTCCAGCAATACCTGGATACCGCCGGTGGCATCCTGAATATACAGTTGTTTGTACAGGTTACCGCTTTTATCATCGGCAACCACCACACCGGAGATAATGATATCGCTGGTGATGATATCGTAAGCGCCGGAAGTGGTATGCAATGCTTTCAATGCCTTGATGGAGGTGTTGGCAACAATGGCCGGATCAGCCGCACCGGGCGGGTTGTCGAAACTTTTCTTACAGCCGTTTAACAGGCCGATGGATGCAATCGTGATAACCGCCATCAGTGTTTTGAAGATCTTGTTCATAATGTATTTTTTAAAGAGTTATATAGTAGTGGATGTTGTTTTCATTAAAACCGGATGCCGATGCTGGCGAAATAGTTGATGCCGTATGCATAGAACCTTCTTTCCGGGAATTTATTCACGTTCTTGCCTGCAAAATCAAAACGCAGTTGTTCGAAACCGCCGGATACAATCTTGCGGTTATCGAGAATATTATTAACCCCCACGTTAAACACGAGGTAGGTGCGTTTTTTCAGGTTGTGAAATTTCCGGTTCATCAGCCAGGAGTATCCACCGAATACGTCTACGGTGTATTGCGATTTCAGTTCGGTCTGGTCGATGATCTGGTGCCAGAGTTCTGATCCTTCAGGCACACCGTCCACGGCATTTTCGGTACGGCGGATCGGGTTTACACTGAGGTACATCTTATCAAAGAAGTTGAAATTGGCTGTAACAAACCAGAACTGCGGCGAGCGGTAATCCAGCCCGATGGTATAAGCCTGCTGCGGGGTGGGTACGTAGAAATTTTTGGAGTACACGGTTTCTTTTGAAGCCACAGCGGCGCTGTTGTCGATTGTTACGGTTGCTTCCTGGCGGGTATTGTAATAATATTTGCCGATGGCGGCTGCCGCATTAATGCTTAATCCTTTGTAGATTTTTGCTTCGGCACCGAATTCAATACCCATGTGTATGCGGCCGATATTGCTTACGGCATAGTTTACAAAGTTGCGGAATTCATCGTGGTAGAACGTAAGCACATCCAGCTGGTTTTTGAACTGGGTAAAGTAACCGGTTGCCCGGATCTTGAGCTTGGGTGCATTCATCACGTAGCCGGCTTCGGTGGTCAGGAACTCTTCTGATTTCAGGTTGTCCTGCACAAAGTCGCGGGTGCGGGGGGCAATGTATGCATTCTCAAAGAAGGGTGCCCTTGATCCGTAAGACCCGTTTGCAAAAAGGTAATTACGCCCGTTGATCTTATACGTGATACCTCCCTTGATGGAGGAGTTATAAAAATTATAGGTGGCTGATTTGCCGTATGAGTTGGCGGGGAACAAGCCCGACTTTACATTGCCAAACCGGTAAAAGCTGGTATAGGAATGTTCGGTGGCCACAAAGAAATCGATCTTGCGGAATTTGAAAACGCCCTGCAGCCAGGCAGATCCGCGTTTGATGTTCAGGTCGTAGTTGTACCCGAATTTATCTCCTTCACCCAGGATGCGGTTAGGCCTGTTCAGATCATTTTGTCCTGCATTGGGGTTATTGGGAAAATCCCGTTCGCCAAACTGGTTCACGTCTACATAAAAATCACCACCCAGCAGGTCTTCCACTTTTTTATAATAATTGTTTCGCTGCGACTGGAAGGTGATACCAGCGCTGAGCGATGCATGTTCAGAAAGCGTGCTGTTCACGGTACTGTTGAAGGTGTATTTCAGTGTGTTCACCACCCGCTCTTCCAGTATATAGCGTGACCTTTTGCCGGCCACATCATTTCCGGTGATGCCGAATGCGTTGTGCACAACATCCCATGAATTATAGTTGGCAGTGTACAAAGCGTCCCAGTTGATCTGGCGCTTGTTCACATCGCTGGCCAGTTCCTTTCTTACCTGTTCGGCATAATAGGGATCCAGCTGGTAGCTGGGCAGGTAGCGGTAATAGTCCGGCCGTGGGTCGGCAGCATTGTACCAGTCCAAACCGGTTACACTCCTGTTGCCATAAGTAACGGAAGCGGCCGTTACCAGCGTGGTTTTGTCCGATATCTTCCAGTCGTGTGTAAGAATACCGATGGGCTGGAAAGAACGGGCAATGCTTGCGTTTCTTTTCTTCCCGTTCTGGTATCCCCAGTACGGATTGTAAAAATTATTTCCGGCAAGGTCTACCATTTCCTGTACCGAAGCACCCTGGCGTCCGTTCTCGGTTGGTGTGCCAAAGGCGGCAAAAGAAAGCAGGTGCCGGTCGTTAAAGCGTTTATCAACCGCGGTGAAGAAGGACCATCCGTCGTAATAGGTACCATCTGTAAAACCTTCTTCTGCCCAACGGCGTGAGCCGGAGATAGAGAAAGCCCATCCCTTGCTGTTGAGCCCGGTTGAGTGGGTGATCATAATACGGTTGGAATAGTTGCGGTTGGACGATGCGTAGTTAATACTGGTTTGTTTGCGCTGGTGAGAGGCACGGGTATCGAAGGAAGTGGATCCGCCCATATCACCGTAAGCAAACGTGGTGGCGGTTAAACCAAGGGTTGATTCCCGGTTGCGGAGCACAT
>DMRT01000330.1 GCA_003455235.1 Chitinophagaceae bacterium | reverse complement strand
CTGCCCGCATGTATGGCCGCAAGGAAAAAACCGGCGCCAAGATCGAAGTATTCCTGCTGCGTGAGCTGAACAAGGCCAATAAGCTTTGGGATGTTATTGTGGATCCGGCCCGTAAAATACGGGTGGGCAACAAGCTCTATTTTGGTGAAAGCGATGAGCTGGTGGCCGAAGTAATTGACAACACTACCAGCCGGGGCCGTACCATCCGTTTCCTCTGGGAAGGTACCGATGAAGAATTCCGCGGCATGCTGGAGATCCTGGGCGAAACCCCGCTGCCCAAATACATCAAACGCAAGCCCGAAGAAGAAGACAAGGAACGTTACCAAACCGTATATGCAAAGCATGAAGGCGCCGTGGCTGCACCTACGGCCGGCCTGCATTTCAGTGAAGAACTGATCAAGCGCCTGGAGATAAAGGGCATCCGCTTTGCCGAAGCCACCCTGCATACCGGCCTGGGCACCTTCCGCCCCATTGAAGTGGAAGACCTGAGCAAACATAAAATGGATGCAGAATATTACCGCATTGAAGAAGCTGCCTGTAAAATCGTTAACAAAGCCAAGGAAGGTGGCAACCGGATCTGTTCCATCGGAACCACCACCATGCGGGCCATGGAATCGTCGTTCACAGCGCAGAAGCTGTTAAAGCCTTCTGAAGGCTGGACCAATCACTTCATTCACCCGCCTTACAATTTCAATATTGCCGATTCGCTGGTGACCAATTTCCACCTGCCCAAAACAAGCCTGCTCATCATGGCCTGCGCCTTTGCAGGTTACGACCTGATGATGGAAGCATACAAAAAAGCGATCAAGGATAAATACCGTTTCTTCAGCTATGGAGATGCGATGCTGATCATATAAACAAACTTTACAGCCTGTAAAAAGCCCCCTTCTTCCAAGGGGGCTTTTATTTTATACGAGGGCCGGATATAAATCCGGCCCGTTCAATCCAATATCCTATGAAAAACCTTTTTATATACGATGAAATAAAACCCGCGGATCTTAGTGGACAAAAAAAATGGAGCCGGATAGAAATCCGGCCCCGTTTAATCCAATATCCTATGAAAAACCAATAATAAGACGCAGGAACAGGTTGATTTGTTGCAAATGAATTGTTAAGGGTTTTGACTAACTTTAAGTGTATAAAATTGCTTGATATGAAAACCATTCATCAATGGCTGGGCGAATACGGCGAAAGTCACCAGGACCATACCAACAAAACCATACACTGGATCTGTGTGCCTTCCATTTTTTTTTCTATTACAGGATTATTATATAGCATCAAGCTTCCCTTCGCCATCAGCGGCATTACCCTGAATGTGGCCATGCTGGTAATGGTACTTGCGGTGCTCTACTACCTTTCGCTGTCCCGTACCTTATGGATCGGCATGTTATTGTTTGCCCTGTTCTGCCTCTGGCTTTGTTACCTCGTTGAACAATCCGGCATTATGCCGCTATGGCTTTTTTGTGTGATTGTATTTGTACTGGCGTGGATCGGGCAATTCTACGGCCATAAAGTAGAGGGAAAGAAACCCTCCTTCTTCAAAGACATCCAGTTCCTGATGATTGGCCCGGCCTGGCTGATGAGTTTTATTTATAAGAGGCTGGGGATTGGAATATAAAAATGATGCCGGTTTATTAACCATCAGAGTCCGAACAACCCCTTATTCAGCAACTGCAACGTTTGTTCCTTATGCTGCCGGTCGATCAGGAGTGTAACATTGTGTTTGCTTCCTCCATAACTCACCATACGAACGGGAATGGGTTCAATAGCATCAAACAGTCTCTTCATCACATCTTTTGTTTCTTCAATCTCGTTACCAACAACAGAAACGATCGTCTGGTTGCTGTCGGTTTCAATCGTGCCAAAGGGTTCCAGTTCCTTGATGATGTCGGGCAGGTTTACGTCGTTATCGATGGTAACGGATACCGCCACTTCGGACGTGGTGATCATATCGATGGAAGTGCGGTATTTTTCAAACACTTCAAACACTTTGCGCAAAAAACCATAAGCCAGTAACATACGGCTGCTCTTGATGCGGATAGCAGTGATGCCGTCTTTGGCAGCCACGGCTTTGGCTCCCACACTTCCGGCTTTTTCGGTAATAAGTGTTCCCCGGGCCGAAGGCTCCATGGTGTTGAGCAGTTTAACCGGAACGTTATAGAAATGTGCCGGCCAGATACTTGCCGGGTGCAGTATCTTGGCTCCGAAATAAGCCAGCTCAGCCGCCTCTTCAAAACTGAGTTGTTCAACCGGGTATGTTTTATCAACAATACGGGGATCATTGTTGTGCATACCGTCGATATCAGTCCATATCTCACACACGCTGGCATTGATGGCTGCGGCAATAAGGGAAGCTGAATAATCGCTGCCGCCGCGTTTCAGGTTGTCTACTTCTCCCCTCGCATTGCGGCAGATGTATCCCTGCGTGATGAAAATCTTTTTGTCTTTGTTTTTCTGCAGCAGCTGCGCCAATTTTACCTTGATGGTTCCCACCTGGGGTTCGTCGTGCACATCAATGGTCATGAAGTCGAGCGCCGGAAGCAATACGTGGTCTACGTTTATTTCATCCAGGTAAATACTGAAGAGTTTGGTGCTGAGCAGTTCGCCCTGAGCCAGGATGTCTTTATTCAGCGCTTCGCTGAAAGAAATCCTGAGAATGATGGTTAGAAATTCGAAGTGTTCATTGAGAACATCCGTTGCTTTCTTCAGCGAACTGTCATTCTTCAGCAATGCAGTGATGAAGTTCTTGTAATGTTCGTGCAGGGCATTTATCTGCTGCCTGGCAGCATTGCGGTCACCATGGGAGAGCGACTCACTGATCTCCACCAGCGCATTGGTGGTGCCGCTCAATGCGGAAAGCACAACAATGGTTGGTTCATCATTTTTAGTTACCAGGTTCGCCACTTCCTGCATCCGCTGCGGCTTACCCACACTGGTGCCGCCGAACTTCATTACTTTCATAATACTTTACTATTTATGCACAAATATAAATGGATAGTTCAAACATTTCCCGCTTCACTTCATTATTAGTACATAATTTTCTATAATTTAAAATACACTATTTGATTGTGATTTATCTTTGCCAATAACTTCCAGAATTATATTATGCCAAAAATCATAAAGTTATTCCTGACTTTCTACAGAAGCTATTTCATTGCATCATTCACCTTAACTGGATGCTGTGCCTATATTTATTGGCTTCATGGAATAGATATTTTTACATTTATTTTCTGGTTAAAAATCTTAACACTCGGCGTTATACTTCTTTATCTCAATACGTACAAAAAAAAGGAATTTTACTATTATATGAATTTAGGTATATCAAAAAAAATATTGTTGGGAACAACAGCAGTTTTTGACTGTTTTATATTTTTAATTCTGATCATCTTAGTAAATAAAATCAGATGACCCACAGACTAGAAATTGATAGCGTCACTTTAGAATTTGGAACACGGAGGCTTCTTACAGATATATACCTGGAGTGCTCTACTGGCTTAATAACGGGATTACTTGGGAGAAATGGAGAAGGAAAATCCTGCTTGTTGAATATTATTTTTGGAACACAATCTTCTTCCAGTAAGTCAGCTCGGTTCGACGGGATTGCAATATACAAAGCATTTAAAAGACCAGATTTATTGACATTCTTACCTCAATTTAGTTTTTTACCGGGGTTTCTTTCTCCTCGTCGAATATTTTCAGACTTCAATATTTCATATCAAGAATTTGAAACCCATTTCCCTGAGTTTAACGGGCTTCATAATTTTAAAATAAAAAATTTATCTTCGGGAAATAAGCGATTACTAGAGGTTTATCTGATAATAAAATCCAGAGCCCAATTTTCTATACTCGATGAGCCATTTTCACGCTTAACACCGCTACAAACGGATAAAATAATTGACTTATTGATTGCTAACAAATCAGCTAAGGGGTTTTTATTAACAGACCACTTATATGAAAACATTCTTACCGTATGTGATCAAATATATGTACTATCAGCTGGTAAAACATACTTTTCAAAATCGCTAGATGACATTAGACATCTTGGATACATAAAATAATATTTTCTTGCAATTAACATTACAAATTTTGCTCGTATAGGCCCATCGCAAAGCTTAGATTATTTACGAACATAGCCGGAAAGAGTTAGAAAAATAATACTACTATCAGAGTTATTTCTTAAAACAATTTTTTGTAAAACAGTTCCCGTATCTCCGAAAAAAGCAGGATTATATTCTACTTTTAGATCGGTTTTCTCGGAAGGCCGCAAAATGATACTATCAGCAAAAGCTACAGTACAATTGCATGTACTATGAATCTTTGAAATAACAAGATCTGCATTACCAATATTTTTCAAGCTAAAAACATGACTAATTTTTTCATGACTCAAACATGTATCAAATTTATAGTTGGGATTATCCACTTCAAGCACTGGCCTTTGTACGTTTCTGCAGCCAACTAAGCTCATTATTAGTATTACCAGTATTTTTCTCATTTTTCAACATTTAATAAAGAGTCTATGACATTTAACCTAGACTTAAAATATACATTTTCAATAGATTTGTCAAACCCAGAGTGACTTCTAATAACTTGCCCCTTTCTATCAAGTATTATTTCCGAAGGATAACCATCGAATCTAAGCTTTCTTAACAAGGAAGTATCTTTCAAATAATATTGCTGAACCCCAAATTTACTAATCCTAATCTCGTTTCTAAACTCTTCAAAACTATCTCCCACACCAATATTCACGGCCAGAATTGCAACATTGTTATTGCCCCCATACACATCAGCTATTTTTTTCAAAACGGGCATCTTATCATAACAAGGCTTACAACCTCTAAACCAGAAATCTAGAAGAACAACCTTATTCGTATAAAAAACATCACCCATGTTCGCACCAGCTGTATCGACTAAAATACCTGAAAGGCCTGATATATTTGAATGGGCCGCGATCTTCTCGCCCCTACGCAGTAAAAAAGTAGGAACAACCCATAAAGCAGTATAAATAGAAAAAACAATACCAATAAGAAAAGTTACAGAGAAAAAAGTATATTTCTTTTCGATTATCCAAAATGCGTTAACTATTGCCAAAGCTACCAGCAAAGTTGTGAATGGGTAATTATATGGAAAATGCAAAAAAGGGATATAAAAGATCGCATACATAGACAACATTAAATAAGGCATAAAAATAATTATCGCCAAAGCAATCTTCTTATATTTTACCGATACAAGATCCGAATAGTATAGAAAAATTGTAAAACCAAAATAGGAGAAATATCCTGTTAGATATCTTGAAGAATACGAGTGAATCCGACTGTTATTCATAAAAGTAACAATAGCGGCCATAAAGCTAACAGAGCAGAATAACAGAACAATAAATCTAAAAATTTTCCGAATACTATTTGTACTATTTATCGACAAGTTTAAATTAAATTTTAGGCCCCCGAAAATAACTACGTATCAGGTTAATCACAAGTATGTTGTTAACCTGATACGTAGTGAGTAAAATTATCTACACCCGCGATTACATGTGTATAGATTAAAGGCTCCGCACTCATAGGTTTGAGCAGTACAATTACTTAAATTATTGTCACATGTAGGCATCGCTTCAGGGCAATCATTTAAAAAAATGCCGTTATGATCGGGGTTACACAAACAAGGAGCTGGTTCCTCAGGCACATAATTATTTCCTTCTTCACCGAATATTCCTTTTCCAGAAAAGAGCAAGGTTCTTTCATTTATGGTAAAATACTCGTGCATTTGTTTCTTTAAAGGAGAATTTGTAAAAGTATTTACCATTTCCACATTTTCCTTGGTTCCAGGCTTAAATACTTCAGCTGACAATTTTCCAAGTATGGTTTCAAGAATGCTTTTTTGCTTAGCGGTGAAATTACCTCGATTCGTAACACCAATAATATGTTCTTTCCAGATAAAATATTTTTCATCACTCGTCAGTAAATTATATGCCAATCTCTTATCCCCGAAGCTACTTAGCAGCTTAAAATCACTAATTACTTTGCCGGGTTCTTCACTTGCGGGGATCATATCAGGTGTTTGTTTACTACAACCTATAACAAATAAAAACACGATAATTGATAGCTTTTTCATTTTGCATTTTTTAATGAGTAATTAATATTATATTAATCTTTGCAGTATATAGCTATTACACAGTAGTAATGCCTTAAGGTAAACCATCATATCTCTTTGGTGGACTTAGGTCAGTAAAAGCAGCTAATATTTCCTTAAAGGGAGTCATATAATCATATATAAATTTATTAAATAGGACTTATATGACCTAATTTATTCTCCTTTTTTATTTGAGTCTTGTTTAGTGAAAAAACAAGACGAAAAGGAATATTTAAAAGCCTTTGGGAATCATCTTAAAATGACCCGAAAACGGCTTGGTTTTTCTCAAGAAAGATTGGCTTATGAAGCAGAAATAGAGTTAAGGCAACTTGGAAGGATTGAAAGAGGAGAAATTAATACTGGCATTCTATCAATAAAAATCATAGCCGAAACGCTACAAATAGACCCAAAAGAATTATTTGGTTTTTAACATGGGAATTCAATATTGAACTTTGTTGCGAGCCCTTTTAAATCGTCTACTACTGGCGAAAGTAGCAAAATGCCATTCTGAATTCTCTCAGCTTCCATCTCCCGTTCCGGATCACCAGGGATGAGTACTTTTTCCTGTCCCGGGATCGTTTGCGCCGAACGAAAACGGCTAATCCATTTATCCATGTGATCCTTGAATTCAGCAGATGTCCGGAAAGCATCAATGCGCATGGCGCCAAAGAAATGACCGATGCCTTCACCGGGCATGTCGGCCGGCATGGGCAGGTAAGCCGGGAATGGTGGAACCCAGGGGCCGTAATTGGCACCACTTAATATACCCGAGAAGATATCGGCAATGGCGCCGAGCGCATAGCCCTTATGACTGCCATGCTCTTTATCGCCGCCAAGCGGTAATAATAATCCGCCGTTTTTTATGGCCGAAGGATCTGTGGATGATTCTCCTTCTTTATTAAGCGCCCAACCAAGGGGCATGGGTTGATTTTTCCGTTGCAAGATTTCCAGTTTCCCATTCGCCGCAGTAGTGGTGGCAAAGTCGGCTACAAAGGATGGTTGATCACCGGCGGGTATGGCTACCGCAATGGGATTTGTTCCCAGCATTCGTTCTTTAGAGAAGGTAGGGGCCACCAATGCCGATGCATTTGTCATGGCCATACCGATCATATCATTTTCCAGTGCCATCATAGCGTGGTGACCGGCTATGCCGAAATGATTGCTGTTCTTCACACTCACCCAGCCTGTTCCGGCCTGCTTTGCTTTATTAATCGCAACCTGCATGGCAAAGGGAGCAACCACCAAACCCAGTCCCCTGTCGCCATCCACTACCGCCGTTGAAGGTGATTCATGAACAATGCGGATAGCTGGTTTTGCATTTACTCTTTCCACTTCCCACAGGCGTATATAACCACTTAATCTTGCAACACCATGACTGTCCACCCCTCTCAGATCAGCCGATAATAATGATCTGGCAGCTGTATCTGCATCGGCTTCACTGCATCCGATCTTTATAAATATATTCTTTGAGAAACTGAATAACTGCTGGTAAGAGAAAGTTGTACTCATTGAACAAAAATAGGGTAAAGAAGGATGTTGTTGGTCAGGCGACCAACAAAGGCATTGGTAAATCTATTTACAAAAACAGGTGGCAAGGCTCCCATAAACAGAGAAGCCGCCCAAAACGGAACGGCTCTCTTAGCTCAACCTTACAGATATTGATGAATGCAGATTATTCAATTACCTTCCTTACTCCTGCTTTCGGCCATTAGCCGTTTGAGTTCGGCAAACTGCCCGGGAGTTAATATTTCCTGCAGCTTTTTTACCTGCTCCTGCTTCAATCCCGCCAATTGCAGTTTCTTCTGTTCCCCATCCAGGCCGGGATCGTTTTCAATGGTCTCCCGCCTTGCTTTGTTTTCGGTGCGCATCTGTTTCAGTTGCCGTTGCTGTACACGGGAGAGATTGAGTTTATGCCAAACTTCGCGGCGGTTCATTTTTGGCGTTCGCCCGGAAAGTTTTTCAGTAACTGATTTTTTTGAATCAATCACCCGGGGAACCTGTGCCTGCACAGGCAACAGCCATAAGCCGAACAGGATAAGAAAAACAGGGATCTTCATGCTGCAAATTTTCTGGAATATAGATAGACAAGCAGCGAAAAAGTTTAAACGGTACTCCTTTTTCTTTTGCACAAAAAAACCGGCCCACTGCGTGATCCGGTTAGTTTTTCAATATGGTAATTCGTTAATTGGTTTAGAAGTTTAGATGTTTAGCTTACATCCATCTAAACCTCTAAACTTTCTAAACGTTCAGTTATCTTAAGAACAGCAGCTCCCTGTACTTAGGCAGCAGCCAGAACGCATCGTCCACCAGCAGCTCCAGTTTGTCCACGTGGTTGCGGATCACATCAAAGTATTTTCCTTTCACGTTATCGCAGTAGGCAACAGCTTTTGCCCGGGTATCAGCGAGGTCGTTGGCCTTCTTTCTTTCTTCAATCATCTTTTCCACGTTGTCACTTATCTCGTTGATGTGGGTGCTGATGGCTTCCAGTACCTGCAGTTGGTTGGCATATGTTTTTTCGCCCAACCCGGCTTCTTTCAGTCCCCGGATGTTCTTAATCAGCACGTTTTGGTATTTAACGGCTGATGGCAGGATGAAGGTGGTGGCCAGGTCGCCCATTACCCTTGCTTCAATCTGTACTTTCTTGATGTATGATTCCAGCATGATCTCGTGACGGGCTTCCAGTTCTGCATGGTTATAGATTTCGTTACTTTCAAAAAGCGCTTTTGCTTTCTTGGTAACGAAAGCATCCAGTGCAGGCGGCGTGGTTTTTACGTTCGCCAGTCCGCGTTTGGCTGCTTCTTTTTCCCATTCTTCGCTATAGCCGTCGCCTTCAAACAGAACTGATTTGCTTTCCACGATGTATTTCTGGATCACCTGCATGATGGCCACTTCTTTCTTCTCTCCTTTCTCGATCAGTGCATCCACATCTGATTTGAAGGTCTTCAGTGTTTCGGCCATGATGGTGTTCAGTGTTGTCATCGAAATGGCGCAGTTGGCAGAAGAACCCACCGCACGGAATTCGAATTTGTTACCGGTGAAGGCAAACGGAGATGTACGGTTGCGGTCGGTATTGTCCAGCATCAGTTCAGGGATGCTTTTGTGAATATCCAGTTTCAGCATGGCTTCATCCTGTTCATCGAACTTGCCTGAAACACGGCTCTCCACCTGTCCCAGTACCTGCGACAAGTATTTTCCGATGAAGATGGAAATGATGGCCGGGGGCGCTTCATTGGCACCCAGGCGGTGATCGTTTCCTGCGCTGGCAATGGAAGCCCTCATCAGGTCGGCATAATCATGAACGGCTTTAATCGTGTTTACAAAGAAAGCCAGGAACATCAGGTTGGTCTTTGGCGTTTTACCCGGTGCTAACAAATTCACACCGGTGTCGGTTGCCATACTCCAGTTATTATGCTTACCACTGCCGTTGATGCCGGCGAATGGTTTTTCGTGCAGCAAACATTTCAACCCATGACGCTTGGCCACCCGTTCCATGATGTCCATAAGCAACGTGTTGTGGTCAACGGCGAGGTTGATTTCTTCAAAGATGGGTGCACACTCGAACTGGGCAGGTGCCACTTCATTATGACGGGTACGGATGGGGATGCCGAGTTTATAGCTCTCTTGTTCAAAGTCACGCATGAATGCGTACACTCTTTCCGGAATAGCACCGAAATAATGGTCTTCCAGCTGCTGGCCTTTACCAGGTGCATGACCAAATACGGTGCGGCCGGTTAATACAATATCCGGGCGTGTATTGGCCAAACCGGCATCAATGAGGAAGTATTCCTGTTCACAGCCGAGGGTGGCGGTAACACGGGTAACATTCTTGTCAAAATACTGGCAAACATCGGTGGCTGCTTTATCCAGCGCCACGATTGCTTTCAGCAATGGTGTTTTGGTATCCAGTGATTCCCCGGTATAAGAAACAAAGATGGTGGGAATGCAAAGTGTTTTGCCTTCGCCGATCTCCATGATAAAGGCAGGTGAAGATGGATCCCAGGCGGTATAACCCCT
>DMRT01000331.1 GCA_003455235.1 Chitinophagaceae bacterium | reverse complement strand
CCGGTATAAGAAACAAAGATGGTGGGAATGCAAAGTGTTTTGCCTTCGCCGATCTCCATGATAAAGGCAGGTGAAGATGGATCCCAGGCGGTATAACCCCTGGCTTCAAAAGTGGCCCGCAGGCCTCCGCTTGGGAAAGAAGAAGCATCGGGTTCCTGTTGTATCAATGCACCGCCGTCGAATTCCTCGATGGCAGTTCCGTCAGATTTTAAGGTAAAGAACGAATCATGCTTTTCAGCAGATAAGCCGGTGAGTGGCTGAAACCAGTGGGTAAAATGAGTTACCCCCTTGCTTTCGGCCCAGGCACGGATGCCATTGGCGATCTGTGAACCCATGTTCCGGTCGATTTTTTTGCCTCCACGGGTGGAAGCTACCAAGCTTTTGTAGGCTTCATCGCTCAGGTATTTACGGGCTACCTGCAGAGTGAAGACATTCTCGTTAAAAATAGCGGTGATTTTACCCGGGCTGTCCACCTTTACTTTTGGGGTGCCCTTGCTAAGATTGTCCAACGCTTTAAATCTTAAAGATTCCATACTTTTTTTGATTTTAAGGTGCAAAAAAACATTAAATACTTTTATAAAACAATATTTTTTTGAAATAATTGTAAAAAATGTGGGCAATTTGGGCTAAAAATAAATATTATTTTATTTTTTAACTTTAAACCTTTGCCAGTCAATGGAACAGAGCAATGGTGTGATAATAAAGGGTAAGTAGATACTCCGGTAGCGGACGATGGCCCCCAGGGCGGGAACGATATAGCCAATGAGGAAGAACAGGGATAAACAGAAGCTAAGAGCAAAAAAGAGGAAAGGAATGTTGCCCGTAATAGATTGCCTTTTTCTAAAAAAAAGAAATACAAAAAAAAGAGCCTGGTAAATAAAAAGTTCGATGTTCAGTGGCAGAAGCGGTTTTACCGGAACCTCCCACAAATAGGGCCTTAACAACACATGGTTAAGTGATTGAGGGGCATTGGCGGCAAAGCTTTTAAAGGTTGGATCAAGTACGGCAAGGTTGATCTGCGTATCGGAAGGCCCCAGGTTAAGGTAGTCCGTCTGCCGGCGGGTAATCACCTCCAGCGGTTTTATATTGGGGAACACCAAATCAATATTAAAAAGTACCAGCCCGGTCAGCAGGTATGCAACCGAAAACGTGATGGCTGCATTCCACTTATACTTCGCCGAAATAATCCATGCCAGCAATGCCGGCACCAGGGCGATGAAGATGAAATTCCGGATAAGAAACAACATGGCCAGGCTGCCCAGGATCAGCAGGCTTCTTTTAATGCCTGCCCGGTGCTCTTCCAGCGACTGGTATACTTTATATATAAAAAAAGAAAGAAAAAGAAATACCAATCCGTCTTTATGAATGCCCGAAGAAAAATAAATCACTGAGGGTAGCAGGAAGCTGCCTGCAATTACCAGCCATTTGTTGCCCGGATACAGCTTGGTGAACAGTTTGTAAAGAGCAATATGTCCGAAGAAAACAAGAAAATTGAAAAAAAGGCTATTGATATAATAATCACCGCGGCTGAACAGGTTGAACAATGAGATCAGCTTGATAAGGATATTCCCTTTCAGGTCGTTCCAGAAAGAATCGAAAGAACTGAAGATGCCCCCGTAACCACCCGGATACTCTGATGTGAAGAGATTCGTGAAGTATTTTGCGGGGTCGGTAAGCAGCAACTGGTATTCATTCCATGATTCCCGGTTTACATCCCAGTAATCATTGTGTTCACCATAAACATGCAGCGATAACCAGCCAACCGCAATACCGGCGGCCACTTTGAAGAGGAATAATGCCAGTACCGTTTTGTTGTCCACGCCCAGTTTGCGGATGGCGGGCATGCGTAAAAGCAGCCAGCACAACCCCACCAGGTAAACAGCAAACAACAGGTAATTCAAGTCGGTACAATTTACTGTGGGAAGATAGTTAAAATATTTGCTTTGCCGTTCAGGATAAAAACCGGTCAGTTGTTACCTTTGCAACTTACCACCAATTCCTCATCACTTTTATGGAAGTAACTGTAAAAACAGCAGAGCAACTAAGACTGACAGCAGAAGAATTTGAACTCATCAAACAAAAACTCGGGCGAACACCCAACTTCACTGAGCTCTGCTGCTTCAGCGCCATGTGGAGCGAACACTGCAGTTACAAGAATTCCATCAAATGGCTGAAAACCCTGCCCCGTGAAGGAAAGAAAATGCTGGTGAAAGCAGGAGAAGAGAATGCGGGGCTGATGGACATTGGTGATGGCTACGGTGTTGTATTTAAAATCGAATCTCTACATCACCCATCGGCCATCGAACCTTTCCAGGGAGCCGCAACCGGCGTGGGCGGTATCAACCGGGATATATTTACCATGGGCGCCAGGCCCATTGCTTCCCTGAACTCATTGCGTTTTGGAAAGCTTACCGAAGCAAAAACACAGCATTTGCTGGCCGGCGTTGTTCATGGCATCGGTCATTACGGCAACTGCTTCGGCGTTCCAACGGTTGGGGGTGAAGTGTATTTTGAAGAATGTTATCATACCAATCCATTGGTGAATGCCATGAGCGTGGGCACGGTAAAGAATGGTGAAACTGTTTCGGCCACCGCCGAAGGAAACGGCAACCCTGTTTTCTTTGTGGGAAGTGCCACAGGTAAAGACGGCATCGGCGGTGCCAGCTTTGCATCGGCCGATATCACCGAAGACAGCGCCGAAGATCTGCCTGCTGTTCAGGTAGGTGATCCATTCCAGGAAAAAAAATTACTGGAAGCCTGCCTTGAAGTGATTAAAACAGGTGCTGTGGTAGGTATGCAGGACATGGGGGCTGCCGGCATCATCTGCTCCACGTCCGAAATGAGTGCAAAAGGAAATGCAGGCATGCGCATCGATCTTGATAAAGTACCCACCCGGCAAAAAGACATGAAAGCATGGGAACTGCTGCTGAGCGAAAGCCAGGAACGGATGCTGCTGGT
>DMRT01000332.1 GCA_003455235.1 Chitinophagaceae bacterium | reverse complement strand
ACCAGCATTTTTTCCTCAATCATCCGGGGCAGCAGTATCCTTTTATAGATGGAAATTAATTCTTCGTTGCTCCATCGTTTTTTGTCGAATTGCATAATCGGTGTCCTGATAAATTATTGGTAAAGTTAGCGGTTGTTGAAGAAGCTTTCCAAATTGCTTTTGTATTTTAAACTCCCGGTGCCGGCCTGTTAATACAAACTTAAAGGCCTTTTTTATTTCCCCGGGACGTGTGCAAATACAGCACCATATGCATCCAACCAAAAACCAATTGTTATGCAGTTACTCCTTAAAACAGCAGCACTTTCCCTGGCTGCCTTCAGCAGTATCTTACCAACCCCTTCTTTCCGCCATAATAAAACCAGCCAGCCCGTTCAGGCCCCGCAGGCTAACCAGCCTAAAATACAGGCAGCCATCCTGCTGGATGTAAGCAACAGTATGGACGGGCTGATTGAACAGGCCAAAACCCAGCTCTGGAACATGGTGACGGTAATGGGAAAAGCCACCTGTGAAAACAATGTAACGCCACGCCTTGAAATTGCTTTGTATGAATACGGCCGCAGCACCAACAACATAAAGGAAGGATACGTAAAAAAGATCAATGGGTTTATCAGCGACCTGGATTCACTGTCGCTGAACCTGTTCAGTTTAACCACCAATGGCGGCGATGAATTTTGCGGACAGGTGATTTACTCATCTATGGACCAGCTGGGATGGGATGTCAACAGCTCCAGCTACAAAGTGATCTTTATTGCCGGTAATGAAGATTTCCTGCAGGGCAACCTGCACTATACCAAAGCCTGCCAGGAAGCAAAGAAGAAAGGAGTGATTGTAAATACCGTATACTGCGGCAGCCGTGCCGATGGCATCCGGGAACACTGGAACCTGGGTGCCGAATGCGGGCTGGGCAGTTTCACCAACATTAACCAGGACGCAAAGATCGAAGACATTCCAACGCCGTACGACAGTTTGCTCTTTACCTACAATGAAAAACTGAATCAAACCTATGTGGCCTACGGCTCCCGTGCATCGTATTATATCAGCAACCAGGCCGTACAGGATAACAACAATGCAAAAATGGGCGCCACCGCCGGTGTAAAACGAATCAAGGCAAAAAGCAACAGCAACGTGTATAACAATGCCGGCTGGGACCTGGTGGATGCCAAAGAAAAAGACGGCGAAGGATTTTTAGATAAGCTTGATAAAAAAGAACTGCCCGACAGTTTGCGGAACAAATCAAAAGCCGAGCTGAATGCCTATGTGGAGCAAAAAAGTACCGAGCGAAAGAATGTACAGGCCGAAATAACAAAACTGAATGCACAACGGGATGCCTACATTGCCGCCGAGCGGGTGAAGAATGCCAGTAATAAAAACAATACAGCCACCCTGGAAACCGAAGTAGAAAAAATCATCAAGGAGCAGGTGAAGCGGGTGAATATGAAGATTGAATAGCCTTTACCTCGTTTCTTTCTCTTCCTCTGCCCGGAAAGCCCGGCGGTGAACCAGTGAATTAAAAAAAGAAAGCAGGGCACCAAACAGCAGGGCATGCCAGAAGCTGTCGACCTTAAAGCCGTGAACAAAATAGGCATCCAGTAAAATGATGCCGGCATTGATCACGAAAAGGAAAAGTCCCAGCGTGAGGATTGTTGCCGGGAGTGTAAACAATACCAGCAATGGTTTTACAAATGCATCCAGCAATGAAAGAACAACTGCCACAACAATGGCGGTGAAGAAAGAAACGATCTCAACCCCCGGCAGTATATATGCCAGCACGAACACATTCACCGAGCAGACCAGTATTTTAATTAACCACTTTTGCATAACTTAAATTACAACTAATTCGTAAAAATCTTCCGGCACCAGGTATTTATTTGCCAACGCTTTCAGTTCAGCAGCCGGGATGGTTTTGATCGTTTTCACCGAATCATAAAAATAAGACTCGTTGAGGCCGTTCAGTATTAAATTCTTCCAGCGGCTCATGATGTGAAAGGGCCCATCGAGGTCGCCGAGTATGGTGCCGATGAGGTAGTTACGTACCAGCAGCAGTTCTTCATCATCAATATCCTCTTCACGCAACCGCTTCATTTCCTTATACACTTCTTCCACCGTTGCTTCGCAAACATCTTTGCCGGCGTCGGTGCTGATTACCCAGGCCGATTGCTGCAGGTGATTCTGAACATAACTGTGAATGCCGTAGGTATACCCTTTGTCTTCCCGGATATTGGCCATGAGCCGGCTGCCGAAGAAACCGCCGAACAGCGTATTAAGCACCATCACTTTCATAAAATCGGGATGATGCCGGTTGGGGAAGGGCCGGGCAAGGCGGATGGCGCCCTGCACACCGTTGGGATCGTTCTGTATGCGGTATTTTTTTTGGTCGGCCGGGCTTGCATCAATCGGCGGAACTTGCCGGTTGAATGGCTGAAGGCTGAGATCACCAAAGGTTTGATTCAGCTGTTGCTGCAGGTCGGCAGGCAGCTTTCCGCTTACAAATATCACACAACGGCCATAGAGGTAATGTTGTTTAAAATAATCCTTCAGCCGGTCACTGTTCAGTGCATCAATATCGGCCGCATTGGTGTATTTTCCATACGGATGTTCTTCGCCATATAAATAAGCGTCTGATAAACGGGCGGCCACAAAATCACTTTTCTTCAGGTTTACCGATAACCGTTGTTTGCTGTTTTGTTTATAGATGTCCAGCTCGGCTTCACTGAAAACAGAATCCGTAATCATGTCCCGGATAGTGGGGAGCAGTGACGGCAGGTGTTTGTTCAGCAGGGAAAGGGAAACCACGGCCGTTTCGTTGTAACAGGCCCGGTTGCAGTAAGCGCCATAATATTCAAATTCTTCATTGAGCTGGAAAGCCGTTTTATTGACGGTGCCGTTCTTCAGCAAATAGTTGGTGGCAGAGGCAACGGAGCGCTGCTCCTCAAACCAGTTGCCGGCATAAAACACCAGCTCCAGCTGCAGTACTTCCTGTGCACCTGCGTTAACGGCATATACCGGAACGCCATTATCGAGCGTGAAATGTTCGTATGGTTTCAGCTGCAGGTCAAATTCAACCGCATCTTTGATATGCGGCGCCTTGGTTCGGTTCATTTCAATCAGTTGTTGGAATAATAATACAGCGTATTGGAATTCCTTTCGTCAAAAATTATTTTGCTTTCGTTTTGTATCTCTCCGGCGGTAACGGCCCGGTAGCGGCCGAGCTCGGTATTGATGAGGCCTGCATCACCCAGCAGTTCATAAATGGCCAGGCTGGCAGCCCGGTTGGTGATGCTCATGTCTTCAAAGGCAATCATGCTTTCTGTTTTATTCTTCACCTTATCCAGCTCCCGCTGGCTGATGCCTTCCTGCTGCAGTTTTTCCAGCTCTTCATTAACAGCGGCTTCAGCGGCTTCCATCTTTACCCCCTTCACCAGTTTGCCTTCAATGGTGAGTAACCCCGCATCGGTGCTGCCCAGGTGGTAACATTCAATGCTGCTGAACAGCTGCTTTTCCTTCACCAGCGATTGGTACAGCCGGGATGAACCACCTCCGCTGAGTATCTCGGTGATCAGGTCGGCAGTATAATATCGTTTATCGGTACGGGGATAAATGTGCCAGCACTTATATAGTGCATCCAGCGGCACATCGGCCTTCACGGTCGCAGTCCGGGCAGCAGTTTGCTTCGGTTCGGCCGGAAGCAACCGGTTGTATTTTTCACCGGAAGGAATGGGGCCAAACCATTTTTCCGCCAGGCGCTTCACTTCCTCCGTGGTAATATTACCCGCCACCACCAGTATGGCATTGGCCGGATTATAATGTTTATGGAAGAAGGCTTTTACGTCATCCAGCGTGGCGTCTTCAATGTGTTTAAGTTCTTTCCCGATCGTCATCCAGCGGTAAGGATGCGTAGTATAAGCCAGTTCCCTCATTTTGTGCCACACATCACCATAGGGCTTATTTATATAGTGCTCTTTGAATTCTTCACAAACTACTTTACGCTGCACTTCCAGGCTTTTTTTGCTGAAGGCCAGCGACAGCATACGATCGCTTTCGAGCCAGAATGCGGTTTCTAAATTTTCCGCAGGCAGCTGGCAGTAATAGTTTGTAAGGTCGTTGGTGGTAAAGGCATTGTTTTCGCCACCGGCCAGCTGAAGCGGCTCGTCGTACACCGGTATATTCACGCTTCCGCCAAACATCAGGTGTTCAAACAGGTGGGCAAAGCCGGTTTTGCGTGGGTCTTCATCCCGGGCGCCTACATCGTACAGCACATTCACCACGGCCATGGGAGTGCTTTTGTCCTGGTGCACCAGCACCGTTAATCCATTATCCAGCTGGAACCGGTCGAATTGTATCATGCTGCAAATGTACGGAGGGGAGAATAAACGCCGGTCATTAACGGATGTGCACCGTGTTAAGAATTAATTCTTTCAACCCGGTGCCTTCTCTTTTTATTAAAACCCGGATGCTTTCATTGGGGCGCTGAAGGATGGCTTTATATACCTGCATATTTTGGGAGAAGTTGCGGTCCACGGCAATCACTTCGTCGTTCACCATAAAATGCGCTTTATCCGCCGGGGAACCCTTGATCACATCTTCCACCACTATCTTCCCGCCCACATAGTAGATGCCCAGCCCGGTATAAGCGTAGTCAAAGCTTTCATCAAAATGGCTGTTGGGCGAAAGATGTATCTCCCGGTTGGGATAATTGAGGGTGATGTTGAAGCGGCGCAGCAGGTCGTTGCCCAGCAGTCCGCCCGTGAACGGGTAAGAAGTTACATTGTAATTGTCTTTGTACAGGTAGGTGGGCACATGCCGGAACCGGTAGGGACCAATCTTCAGCTCCCGGATCACCGTAAGCCGCATCTGGAGCTTGCCGCCCAATCCTTCGGCCTGTGTAATCACCGGCTTCCGTTTGGACAGCAGGATGCCGCTGTCTTTGGCAAAGTCTTCGCTCAGCAAAAGGCAAAGGCCGGCGCCGGTATCAAAGTAAAAGTTGAATCCCATATTCCGTTTGTCTTTTACATTGAGCCATTGAATGGGCAGGTTGGTGAAGGCCGGGTGAAGCAATGTACCTTCCCGGGGATATTTCACTTTGCCGGGAGTATATACTTCAATCTGGCTGCTGTCGAAATTGATCTTCACCACGTACCGGCTGAAAAAGCTATAGCCGATAATGCCATCCACTTTTTCGCCATACACACTGCTCAGTACTTCGTAATCGTTTATATGAAAATTAAGGTGGTCCACCTTTAAGCCGGGCAACAGCAGGGAGCGGTCAAACACAAAGGATACTTTCCGCACGCCGCCAATACCGGTGATCAGCGTATCGCTTGCCCGGGAGGAAATGTTATAATAATCACAGGTGGCCGAGTCGAGCGAAATGCCGCCGCTGCCTGTATCCAGTATAAAATTGAGGCTGTCGGGAATGTCGCCGAACTTAGCCTGTATCACCATCACACCACCGCTGAACTGCCGGAAAGGAAACCGGGTGATGAATTTTGATTCGGGCTGCGGGAGCAGTTCCTGGGCCCTTGCCCCGGGGAGCAGCAGGAAGGTTAAAACAATATAGCAAAGCTTTCTCATACAGCTTTTCGAATTTACAACCTATTGGATGTACTTTTGCTGATTATTACACAACCGGAGATATGAATACAAACGACCTGTTCCAGAAAGCACTCCGCTTCGAGTTCCTGGATGAAGATGAAGGCATGTTCTTATTTGAAAACGCTGCGTTGACCGAACTTATGTTTGTTGCAGATGAACTTCGTAAAAAGCAGGTGCCGCATGGTAAAGTGACCTGGCAGATCGACCGCAACGTAAACACCACCAACGTATGTATTGCCAATTGTAAGTTCTGTAACTTTTACCGCATCCCCGGGCATGCCGAAGCATACATCACCGATATTGAGACCTATAAAAAGAAGATTGATGAAACGATCCGTTACGGCGGCGACCAGCTTTTGCTGCAGGGCGGGCATCACCCTGACCTTGGCCTTGATTTTTACGTGACTCTTTTTAAGGAGTTAAAATCTCTCTACCCAAATATAAAACTGCATACACTTGGTCCGCCGGAAGTGGCGCACATCACCAAGCTGGAGAAGAGCACACATAAAGAAGTACTCACGGCACTGAAAGCGGCAGGTATGGACAGCCTGCCGGGCGCCGGTGCTGAGATCCTCAATGACCGGGTACGCCGGCTTATCAGCAAAGGAAAATGCGGGGCACAGGAATGGCTCGATATCATGCACGAGGCCCACAAGCTCCACATCACCACCTCGGCCACCATGATGTTTGGTCATGTGGAAACCGTTCGTGAACGCTTTGAACACCTCGTTAAACTGCGGGAAGTGCAGAGCCGTAAACCGGCAACAGCCAAAGGGTTCCTGGCATTCATCCCCTGGACCTTCCAGGATGTGGATACCCTGCTGGCCAAAATACGGGGCGTGCACAACCTCACCACCGCCGAAGAGTACATCCGCACCATCGCCATCAGCCGCATCATGCTTCCCAACATCATCAACATACAGGCCAGCTGGCTTACCGTGGGTAAACAGGTGGCACAGATCTGCCTAAACGGGGGCGCCAACGATTTCGGAAGCATCATGATTGAAGAAAATGTGGTAAGTGCTGCCGGGGCACCGCACCGGTTTACCTATAAAACCATTCAGCAGTCGATACGGGATGCCGGTTTTGAACCGCAGCTGCGTAACCAGCAATATGAATGGAGAGAAATTCCTGCCACCATCATTGAACAGGTGGTTAATTATTAAATACCCATGAACCCATGAATAAAGAATCTTCCAGAAAACTACTGCACCGCTTCCGCATGGCCGGCATTGCGGATGGTATTTCCTTCCTGGTGCTGCTGCTGGTTGCCATGCCCCTGAAATATTTTTTCCATTTTCCAGAAGCGGTTAAAGTATGCGGATGGATACACGGTATCCTGTTCGTTGGTTTTCTCTGGTTCGCTTTTGAAGTAATGGGAGATTTTAAAAAGGGACTGGGTTGGTTTGCCAAAGCCTTTGCCGCTGCCATCATTCCCCTGGGCACTTTTGTGTTCGACAGGCAACTGAAGAAAGAAGAAGCTGCACTTTCCGCCTAAGCCACACATGGCTGCCTGTTTTAATGAATAGCAGGCCGGCAGGCGATTAATCCGGGATAAGACAGGAAAAAAAATTAAATTTGAAATGTCTACCAATACCGGTTATCATGAATATACTGCTGCCTGTAAGAAAATGGTACTTTGTTTCCATTTCGCTGCTTGCCTTCTCTGTTACGGAAACCAGCGCTCAAAGTAAAGAACAAACCCTTCATGACCTTAATACCTTGCTGGTGAACACGGTGATGACCGATCTCTTCACACCCATTGTAGCGAGCCGGGTATATGTTTACCCCACCGTTGCATTTTATGAATGCATCCGGTATGATGATCCCTCGCTGGCTAC
>DMRT01000274.1 GCA_003455235.1 Chitinophagaceae bacterium | reverse complement strand
CCCTGGAGCCCGCCGGCCTGGATGAAAGACAACAACGATATGCTTCATGGCGGAAAACTGAAACCCGAGTTTCACGACAGCTGGGCCATGTATTACGCCCGTTTCATCAAGGCTTACGAACAGGAAGGTGTACCGGTATGGGGCATCAGCGTGCAGAATGAACCCATGGCCGTACAACGCTGGGAAAGCTGCATCTACAGCGCCGAAGAAGAACGTGATTTTCTGAAAGAACATTTAGGCCCCACCATGGTAAAAGAAGGACTGAAAGATAAAAAGATCATCGTATGGGATCACAACCGGGATCTTATTTACCAGCGGGCGCAAACTTATTTCAACGATCCTGAAGCTTCAAAATACATCTGGGGAATCGGTTTTCACTGGTACGAAGACTGGAGCAAGGGAACACAGATGTTTGATAACCTGAGGCGGGTGTATGAAGCATACCCGGATAAGAATATCTTCTTTACCGAAGGCTGTGCCGAAAGTTTTGATTCATCCAGGTACAATGCCTGGACCCTGGGCGAACGCTATGGCAGCAGCATGATCAACGATTTCAATAATGGCATGGTGGGTTTCACCGACTGGAACATTGTGCTGGATGAAAAAGGCGGACCCAACCACGTGGGTAATTACTGCTTTGCGCCGGTGCATGGAGATACCCGTACAGGCCAGCTGATCTATACCAATGCTTATTATTACATCGGTCATTTTTCAAAATTCATTAAGCCGGGCGCCAAACGCATCATCAGCAGCTCCAGCCGGAGCCAGCTGCTCACCACCGCATTTAAAAACGAAGACGGGTCCATCGTGGTGGTGGTGATGAACCAGGGCAGCATTAATACCCCATTCAATTTGTGGATTAACGGCAAAGCGGCCGATTGCGTGGCGCTGCCTCATTCTATTTCAACATTCATCTTTTAAAGTACCTGATATGCGGATGATTAAAACAGCCATGATCGTTCTTTCAGCATCTGGTTTGCTGGCGTTGGGTTGCAGCAAGGGAAGCGATGGAGGAGGCACACCGGCTCCCTTACCCCCGGTTCCTGTTTCACTGGTTGCCGCAAAGTTCGACAATACGGCTGCCCTCACTTCATTCACCAACTATAATGTAAAGCTTAGCCCGGTCATCCGGCTTTCGTTTAATAATGTTATTGACCGTTCAACGGCTACAGCCATCTCTGTTAAGGAGAATGGGGTAACCACGCAAACTTCTTCGTACAGTTATGAGAATGGCGACAGCACTGTAGTGGTAAGTCCGGCCGCAGCGCTTAAGGCACTCACCCGCTATACCGTAGACGTAACGACACTTTTAAAATCAACCAAGGGAGGCGCTTTATCGAATGCGTTCACCATCAGTTTTATCACCCAGATTGATTCAACCGACAAATTTCCAGTGCTGAGTGATAATGCCCTGCTCGACCTCGTACAGCAACAAACCTTCAAATACTTCTGGGATTACGGTCATCCCGTAAGCGGACTGGCACGTGAAAGAAGCAACGCCACTCCTGAAACAGTTACCACCGGCGGATCGGGATTTGGCATCATGGCAATACCCATAGCCATCAACCGTAATTTCATCAGCCGTGCGCAGGGCTTAACGCGGATGCAGACCATCGTTGGATTTTTAAAGAATACCGCACAGAAATTTCACGGCGCCTTTCCGCACTGGCTCAATGGATCCACCGGCGTGGTGATTCCCTTCAGCCAGAAAGATGACGGAGCCGACCTGGTGGAAACATCGTATTTAATGGCCGGGTTGTTAACAGCAAGGCAATACTTCGATGGAACCAGTGCCGCCGAAATAAACCTGCGTGCCGATATCAATACATTGTGGAATGCCGTTGAATGGAACTGGTTCAGGCAGGGTTCGCAGAATGTGCTGTATTGGCACTGGAGTCCCAACTATGCCTGGCAGATGAACCATAAGATAGAAGGATGGAATGAATGTTTAATTACCTACATACTGGCGGCTTCCTCAACTACGTTCGGTATTCCGCAGGTGGTATATAAAGAAGGATTTGCCCGCAATGGCGCCATGCAGAATGGCAGCACGTATTACGGTTACCAGCTGCCGCTGGGTGCCGCCAATGGGGGGCCTTTGTTCTTTGCGCATTATTCTTTCCTGGGTGTAAACCCGAACGGACTGAGTGATGTATATGCCAATTATCAAACCCAGACAACCAATCATACCAAAATAAATTATGAATACTGCCGGGCCAACCCAAGAGGTTATTTCGGCTACAGCAGTTTGTGCTGGGGGTTAACAGCCAGTGATGTGCCCAATGGCTACAATGCCAACGAACCCAACAACGACATCGGGGTCATCTCACCAACGGCTGCTTTATCATCCTTCCCTTACACACCCACCGAGAGTATGAATGCACTCAAATTCTTTTATTACAAGCTGGGGGATAAGATATGGAAGCAATATGGTTTTGTGGATGGATTTTCCCTGAAAGACCTCTGGTATGCCGATTCGCATCTCGCCATTGACCAGGGACCGATTATTGTGATGATCGAAAATTACCGGAGCGCACTGGTATGGAATTTATTCACCAGCTGTCCTGAAGTAAAGAACGGGATGAAAAATGTATTGGGATTTACAGCGCCTTACTTATAAACTGCCGCGGCCATGATCAAACAGGTTCCTGTTATTCTTTTCAGCACACTGCTGGCTTGTGCCTGCCATCCGGGTGAGAAGGCTACGGCGCAAAAAACTATTGTATCCGCACCGATGGCACCCGCCGATACGGCTTTGTTCAGGCTCGTACAGCAGCAAACCTTTCAATATTTCTGGGATGGGGCCGAACCTGCCAGTGGCATGGGCCGAGAACGTTTTCATGCCGATAACAATTATCCGTACAACGATAAGAATGTAGTCACCAGCGGCGGATCCGGTTTTGGTGTGATGGCCATCCTGGTGGGCATTGAAAGAAATTTTGTTACCAGGGAAGAAGGAATAAAGAGACTGGACAAGATCATCGGCTTTTTAGAAACAGCCGACCGTTTTCACGGAGCGTGGCCACATTGGTGGAATGGCGAAACGGGTAAAGTAGTTCCCTTTGGAAGAAAGGACAATGGCGGCGACCTGGTGGAAACATCCTTCATGGTTCAGGCACTTCTTTGTGTACGCCAGTATTATCAACATGGAAATGCGGAGGAGAAAGCACTGGCAGCCCGGGCCGATAAATTATGGAAAGAAGTGGAATTTGACTGGTACCGCAATGGAAAGAATGTATTGTACTGGCACTGGAGCCCCACTTATGGATGGGAAATGAACTTCGCCGTTCGTGGTTATAACGAATGCCTGATTATGTATGTGCTGGCAGCTGCTTCACCCACACATGGTGTGCCTGCAGAAGTATATCATGAAGGCTGGGCCGACAACGGGAAAATTAACGACGTGAACAAACCCGATGGTATTGCTGCCGGTTATAAATATAAACTGCAGATGAAGCACCAGGGCGATGCATGGAACGGCGGTCCTTTATTCTGGGCACATTACTCTTATCTTGGCCTGGACCCACGAGGACTGAAGGATAAATATGCTGATTACTGGGAAGAGAACAGGAACCAGGCGCTCATCAACTATCAATGGTGTGTCGACAATCCGAATAAATTCAAAGGATACGGTGCCAATAGCTGGGGGCTTACTTCCAGTTATTCAGTAAAAGGATATGCAGGACATGCACCCACCACAAAAAGAGACATCGGTGTTATTTCGCCCACGGCAGCATTGTCATCTTTTCCATACACACCCGAACAATCCATGGCGGCCATGAAGCACTGGTACAACGATATGAAGGATAAAATCTGGGGCCCGTATGGATTTTATGATGCATTCAGTGAACACGACAATTGGTACCTGCCGCACTACCTGGCCATCGACCAGGGGCCCATCGTGGTGATGATGGAAAACTACCGTACAGGTTTGTTGTGGAAATTATTCATGAGCTGTCCGGAAATAAAAGAAGGATTAAAGAAACTGAATTTTGAAAGTCCCTGGCTAAAAAAATAAACATGAAACGAACGACCGCCTTGCTTTTGATTATCTTCTTGTCATTTACTGCCAATGCACAGAATAAAACCTATTGCAATCCGATCAACATCGATTATGGTTATACTCCTATCCCGAATTTCAGTGAATGGGGCCGGCACCGGGCTACAGCAGACCCGGTGATTGTTTTATACAAGAACGATTATTATTTGTTCAGCACCAATCAGTGGGGATACTGGTGGAGCAGTGATATGCTCAACTGGAATTTTGTTTCTAAAAAATTCCTGCGGCCATGGAACCAGGGGTATGATGAACTTTGTGCACCCGCTGTGGGAATTGTAGGAGATACGATGCTTGTGTTTGGTTCTACATACACAAGTAATTTTACTTTGTGGATGAGTACAAACCCAAAGGCAAATGAATGGAAACCGTTGATTGATAGTTTTGAAATTGGCGGTTGGGACCCGGGTTTTTTTACGGATGATGATGGCCGGTTTTATATGTATAACGGAAGCAGCAACCGGTTTCCCCTGTATGGTATTGAATTGAACAGGAAAACCTTTAAACCCATTGGCACGAGAAAAGAAACATACTTTCTGGAACCATGGCGGTATGGCTGGCAACGTTTTGGTGAGTATATGGATAATACTTTCCTGGATCCATTTATTGAAGGCTCACACATGACAAAGCACCATGGAAAATACTACCTGCAGTATTGTGCTCCCGGTACAGAAATGAGTGGATCGGCAGATGCCGCATTGGTGGGAGATAATCCACTGGGGCCTTTTCAGCCACAATCGGATCCTTTTAGTTTTAAGCCGGGCGGTTTTATCAGGGGCCCGGGGCATGGCAGTACTTTCCAGGATAAATGGAATAATTACTGGCATACATCCACGGTAGGCATAAATGTTAAGAATACTTTTGAAAGAAGGCTTGGTATATGGCCAGCCGGCTTCGATAAAGATGGGGTGATGTATATGGATGCTGCCTTTGGCGATTATCCGGCTTATCTTCCAGCTGGCGTGGCAGATCATTTAAAAGGAAAATTTACCGGCTGGATGCTGCTAAACTATAAAAAGCCGGTACAGGTTTCTTCCACACTGGGCAGCTACTATGCCAACAATGCTGTTGATGAAAGTATTAAAACCTATTGGAGTGCCGCATCAGGCGATAAGGGCGAATGGATACAGTCTGACCTGGGGAACACGGCTACAGTAAATGCGGTACAGGTAAATTATGCCGACCAGGATGTGGAAGATAACCGTTTGGGAAAATGGAATGGCCAGTATCACCAGTATAAATTGTATTATTCCGCCGATGGAAAAAAATGGAACATCCTGGTGGATAAAAGCAATAACAAAACAGATGTTCCGCATGATTATGTGGAGCTGGCAGCACCCGTACAGGCCCGGTTCATCAAACTCGAAAACATTCACATGCCCACCGGCAAATTTGCCATCAGCGGGTTACGCGTTTTTGGGAATGGCAATGGCGAAAAACCGGCGCCTGTAAAAACTTTTTTTGTACTGCGTACAGAAAAAGATAAGCGGAGTGCCTGGATCAAGTGGAGCCCGGTGAGCAATGCCTATGCCTACAATATCTATTTTGGTACCGACCCGGAAAAATTATACAACTGCATTATGGTGCATGACGCCAACGAGTATTACTTTAAAGGGATGGATCTTCAAAAAACATACTATTACAGCATTGAGGCAATAAATGAAAACGGTGTTTCAGAAAAATATAAAACAATAAAAGTTGATTAGGCACATGATGCTTCGCATAAAGTTATTGCCCATCCTTTTTTTTCTAAGCATCAGTTTGTATGCACAGGAAACAAAGCCGCCATACTGGAATGACATACAGGCTTTCAAAAAGCTGGACAGCACTGCTTTCCCCGGCACAGGTAAAATTCTTTTTGTGGGCAGCTCTTCCTTTACCTACTGGAAGGACGTGCAGGACTATTTCCCGCAGCATCCCATCATCAACCGGGGTTTTGGCGGATCTTCCCTGCCGGATGTGATCCGCTACGAGCAGGATATTATGTTTCCGTACCACCCAAAGCAGATTGTTATTTATTGCGGGGAGAACGATGTGGCCGGTGACTCCACAGTTACGGGGCAGAGGGTCTACGAGCGGTTTGTGCAGTTGTACCAGGATATCCGTAAGAACCTGGGTAATGTACCCCTCATTTATATCTCCATGAAACCAAGTCCCAGCCGCTGGCATATGCGGAACAGGACCATGGAAGGCAATGAGCTCATCCGGAAATTCCTGAAGAAGAAAAAAAGAAAGGCTGTTTTCATCAGTGTATGGAATGCGATGCTGGGAGAAGATGGTACGCCCCGGGAAGAACTCTTTGTGAAAGACCGCCTGCACATGAATGCTACGGGTTATGCCATCTGGCAGAAATTAATCGGACCTTATTTACTGAAATAATAAAACAACAGAACATGAGATCAGTACGCACAGCGATCACCACCCTTTTGTTAATCGGTTCATTCGGTGTATCCGCACAGGATGCAAAAATGAAAACCTTTATTGATGCCCTGATGAAGAAAATGACCCTGGAAGAAAAGATCGGGCAGCTGAACCTGCCTGGTTCCGGCGATATTGTAACCGGACAGGCGCAGAATTCCGACATTGGAAAAAAAATACGGGAAGGAAGAGTGGGCGGCCTCTTTAACATAAAAGGAGTGGAAAAGATCAGGGATGTGCAGCGGGTGGCGGTGGAAGAATCCCGGATGAAGATACCGCTCATCTTCGGCATGGACGTAATACATGGTTACCAAACCACCTTTCCCATCCCACTTGGATTATCATGTACCTGGGACATTCCTGCCATTGAGCAGAGCGCCCGCATCGCCGCTACGGAAGCCAGCGCCGAGGGCATTTGCTGGACCTTCAGTCCCATGGTAGACATTGCCCGTGACCCACGCTGGGGACGCATTGCGGAAGGAAGCGGTGAAGATGCCTACCTCGGTTCTCAAATTGCCAAAGCTATGGTACGGGGTTACCAGGGAAATGATCTTTCAAAAAACAATACCATCATGGCCTGCGTAAAACACTATGCCATGTATGGCGCTGCCGAAGCCGGCAGGGATTATAATACCACCGACATGAGCCGCCTGCGGATGTTCAATGAATACCTGCCGCCGTATAAAGCGGCTGTTGACGCCGGCGCCGGAAGCGTGATGGCATCGTTTAATGAAGTGGATGGCATCCCGGCCACGGGCAATAAATTTTTAATGACGGATGTGCTGCGCAAGCAATGGGGCTTTAAAGGGTTTGTGGTTACTGACTATACCGGTATCAATGAAATGATTGCTCATGGTATGGGCGACCTCCAGCAGGTGTCTGCCCTGGCACTGAAAGCAGGCATTCAGATGGACATGGTGGGAGAGGGATTCCTTACAACGCTTGCCAGATCATTGAAAGAAGGTAAGGTTACCCTGAAAGAGATCGACGATGCCTGCCGCCTGGTACTGGAAGCGAAATACAAACTCGGTTTGTTTGATGATCCCTACCGCTATTGCAACGCAGAACGCAGCAAAACAGATGTATATACCGCTGCCAATATTAAACGGGCCCGGGAAATTGCGGCTGAAAGTTTTGTACTGCTGAAGAACGAAGGCAATATACTGCCGCTGAAAAAATCAGGAACCATTGCATTGATCGGCCCCCTGGGAGACACGAAAGAAAATATGCCCGGCACCTGGAGCGTTTCCACCGATCTTAAAAAAGCCGTTGCCTTAAAAGAAGGACTGGAAAAAGCCGTGGGAAGCAATGCGAAAATCATCTATGCCAAGGGATCCCCCTTTGATGCCGACCCGGAGATCGAGAAAAGAGGAACCATGTTTGGCCGGGAACTGAAAAAAGATGACCGCAGCAATGCAGAACTGCTGGCGGAAGCATTGAAGACAGCCAATCAGTCTGATGTGATCGTGGCTGCATTGGGTGAGGCGTCTGAAATGAGCGGCGAAAGTTCCAGCAGAACCAATATTGAAATTCCGCAGATACAAAAAGATT
>DMRT01000325.1 GCA_003455235.1 Chitinophagaceae bacterium | reverse complement strand
CTTATCGGTTTATCCCGAGGTATGCGCCGCACAAAAAGACCTGAAAATTGTGTACACACCCATACACGGAACCGGCATCATGCTGGTGCCGCAGGCATTGGCCAAATTCGGGTTCACCAATGTGCACATTGTAAAAGAACAGAGCACCCCCGATGGGAATTTTCCAACGGTGGTTTATCCCAATCCCGAAGAAACAGAAACCATGAGCATCGGCCTGAAGAATGCAAAGGAACTGGATGCGGATATTCTGCTGGGCACCGACCCGGATGCTGACAGGGTGGGTATTGGAGTAAAGAACCACCAGGGAGAGTGGGTGCTGATGAACGGTAACCAGACCGCCTTGCTGGCATTCAACTACATGATTGAAGCAAGAAAGACGAAGGGATTGCAGCAACCGGAAGACATGGTGGTGAAAACCATTGTTACTACCGACATGATCGACGTGATTGCCAAAGCAAGCGGCGTGAATTGTTATAATGTACTCACCGGTTTCAAATGGATCAGCAAGCTGATCCGGGAACGGGAGGGAAAAGAAAAATACATCATCGGTGGTGAAGAAAGTTTCGGGTTGATGATCGGCGATGAGATCCGCGATAAAGATTCCGTTAGCGCCGTTTGCCTGCTCTGCGAAATGGCTGCCTATGAAAAGAACAAAGGCCGCAGCCTGTTTGATAAACTGATCGACCTGTACGTACAATATGGTTTGTATAAAGAAAGCCTGGTAAGCATCACCAAAAAAGGAATGAACGGCGCCAAAGAAATTGCCGCCATGATGGAAGGATACCGCAGCAACCCGCCGCAAACGATCGATGGGGCGGCCGTGGCGGAACTGCTGGATTATGAACTGCAGGTGGGCAAAAACCTGCAAACCGGTGAAAGCTGGAAAATTGATCTTCCCAAAAGCAATGTGCTGCAGTTTGTGCTGGCCGACGGCACCAAGATATCGGCCCGGCCCAGCGGTACCGAACCCAAGATCAAATTTTATTTCAGCGTGAACGGGAAGCTGACCCATGCAACTGCCTTTGATGCCGCCGAAAAAGAGCTGGATGATAAGATTACCCGTATTGAGAAAGAGATGGGCTTGAAATAATTTTTCCGGTTGCGGTAAAGCGGCTAAATTGCCGGTACCGTTACCAAAACTCATATATGAAAAGGATCTGCCAGTTACTGCTGTTGGTTTCTTCCCTGTATGTTCACGCCCAGCAAACCGACCCGGGAGCCCTGAAGCAAAAGGCATTCACCCTCTGCCGTTTCCTGGAAAAAAATCATTACCAGCCCCTCACCTGGAACGACAGTTCCTCGGCCATGCTGTTTACCAAATGGATGGATGAACTGGATGAGGAAAAGATATTTTTAACCCAGGCCGATATGGCCATACTCACTCCCTTTAAAACAAAACTGGATGAAGAACTGGCCGGCAAGGGCTGGGAATTCTTTAACCGGTCCACGGCCCTTTATAAAACTGGATTGCTGCGGGCCGACAGCCTGGTGCAGGCATTGCTTGCCAACCCATTCGACTTTTCAAAACCCGACGACATTGCCTGGCCCTGTACTTCGTATGCATTGAACAATGCCGACTTTGCCCTGCGCTGGCAAAAAATGATGAAGTGGCGGGTGCTGGAAAATATCGCATCGGTGGTTAAGATGGATGCCAAACCGGTAAAAGAAATAATACCGGCCGAATTCAGCAAGCTGGAAAAAGAAGCCAGGGAAAAAGTGCTGAAAAAAGAACGGTATTACATCAGCAACCGGCTGAAAACACCACAGCGTTTTGCAGAAGACATGTCGGAAGAATACCTCAACAGCATTGCCTGGTGTTACGATCCGCATACCAATTACATGAATACCGGCCGCAAAAAAGAATTCGATGCCCTGGTAAGCGCATCGGAATACAGCGCCGGCTTTGAGCTGGAAAAAAATGAAAAGGGTGATAAGGCCATCAGCTACCTGCAACCGGGCGGAAGCGCCTGGCGCAGCGGTCAGCTGCATACCGGCGACCTGCTGCTGAAAGTGAAAAGCAACGGGGTGGAGAAAATTGTGGCCGATATAGATGACGACGATGAACTGGAAGACATGCTCGGCGGTACCAGCCAGGCAGAGCTGGAAGTAACCGTTCGTACGGCAGCCGGCGAAGAAAAAACAGTAAAGCTCAGCAAAGAAAAAATAACGGCCGAAGAAAGCGTGGTGAAAAGTTATGTGTTACGGGGAGCGAAGAACATCGGGTATATCAACCTGCCCGGTTTTTACAGCCGTGAAGATGAATCTGCCACCGATGAAAGTCAGCTGAAGTACGATGGATGCGCCAATGATGTCAGCAAAGAAATCGTGAAGCTTAAAAGAGACACGATCACCGGCCTTATCCTCGACCTGCGTAACAACGGCGGCGGCAGCATGTGGGAAGCGATGCAGCTGGCCGGCATCTTCATTGATATCGGTCCGGTGGCTTCATCCAAAGACAAAGAAGGGAAGGTTCATTTTTTAAAAGACCCTAACCGGGGAACCATTTACGATGGTCCGCTCTTGGTATTGATCAATGGTGCCAGTGCCAGTGCCAGCGAATTTGTGAGTGCCGTGCTGCAGGATTATCACCGGGCCATTGTGGTGGGAGGCACCAGCTACGGCAAGGGAACAGCACAGGTGGTGCTTCCCATGGATACGCTGGCGCCTTCGGCTTCAAAAGCCTATACCGATTTTGTAAAAGTTACACAGGATAAATTCTACCGGGTGGATGGAAGCACCACGCAATGGAAAGGAGTGATCCCCGACATCGAACTGCCCGACCTGTATGCCGATGAATCGTATAAAGAACGTTTCAATGCAAGCGCCCTGCGTCCCGATAACAGTAAAACGGGTATTTACCAGGCCCTGGCTCCTTTACCCATTGAGGCGCTGAAGATAAAAAGTGAACAGCGCATTGCCGGCGATGCCTACTTTAAAAATATCAATGACCTGGCCAGGTGGATGAAAGAATACCGGACCGGCCGGGTGATACCACTGCAGTGGAACAGCTATGCCGTGCATTATGCCCGTATCATGGAAATGTTTAAAAAACTGAACCGGGAAGAGCAGCCGGGCGATGGTCCTTTTGCCGCTGTGAATAACGGGTTTGATAAAAAGAAATTCGAAGTTTCCACTTCCCATAGCCGCGACATCAACAACAGTTACCTGCAGCAGGTGACAAAAGACCGGGTGCTGCGGGAAGCATACCTGGTCATGCTCGACTGGCCGGGCCAATAAAGACCCTGCATTATTTACAATCATTTATCTTTAATTTCAATAACCAAATCTCCCTGTATGAAACGCTTCATTTTACTTTTCGCATTTTTCTTTGCCGGTTATGCAGCTTCTGTTGCGCAGGATTATAACAGCCCGGTTGAATACATGAGTGTGATCAGCAGGCAAAGTGAAAACATTTCCAAAAAATTCCTGAGTTATGTAAGTGCCTCCGCCCACGGCAAACGGGCAAAAAAAGTAGAGAGCCTGCGTTCCAAACTGCTCGATGAAGTGCAGGAAGCCCGGATGAATATTGCCGGGTTGCCTTCGTATAAAGGAGACAAAGCTTACCGGGATACCACCGTGAATTTTATGAAGCTGTATTACAATGTACTCAACGAAGACTACAGCAAGATCATCAACATGGAAGAAGTGGCCGAACAGAGTTACGACCTGATGGAAGCCTACCTGCTGGCGCAGGAACTGGTGGATAAAAAGCTGGACGAGGCCAACGATAGGGTGAAACAGGCACAGAAGGATTTTGCGGCCCGCAACAACGTTACCCTTACCCAGCAAAAGGGTGAACTGGATGACATGCTGAAACAGGTAACGGAACTCAATAAATATTACCACGAAGTATACCTCATCTTCTTCCGCCCCTACAAGCAGGAAGCCTACCTGATGGAAGCCATCGAAAAGGGAAACATCACCGGCATTGAGCAGAACAAAAGCGCCCTGCTGAAATATGCCCAGGAAGGATTGCAGAAGCTGAATGGCATTAAGGCCTTCCAGGGTGATAATGCACTGACCAGTTCCTGCCGGGCCATGCTTGATTTTTACGTGATGGAAGTGAACGACAAGATGGGTTCCATCAGCGAGTTCTTTCTTACCAAGGAGCGTTTTGATGCCATTAAAAAGGAATTTGACAAGAAAGGCAACCGCACCAAAGAAGACGTGGATGCTTATAATAAAAGCGTAAATGAAGTAAACAGTGCTTCACAGGCTTACAACAACACCAACCAGCAGCTCAATAAAAAAAGAAACGATGCACTGAATGACTGGAACAAAGCCGTGAATGATTTCTTTAATGAACACACACCGCATTACAAATAACCGGTATACAGGATGGGAACAAAGTACGCCTGTTTAGTTATCTTGCATACCGTATGAGAAAATTTGAAGACAGTTACCAGCACAAAGGCCTGCGGAAAAAACTGGTTGACCAGCTGCGCAGCAAGGGAATCAGTGACGAACAGGTGCTGCAGGCCATGAACAATATTCCCCGGCATTATTTCCTCGACAGTGCCTTCGACAAGATTGCGTACGAAGACCGGGCATTTCCCATCAGTGAAGGACAAACCATTTCACAACCCTATACCGTGGCGTATCAAACACAATTGCTGCAGGTAAAGCCCAACGAAAAAGTGCTGGAGATCGGAACGGGCAGCGTGTACCAGGCTACGGTGCTGGCCGAAATGGGAGCAAGGGTATACACCATCGAGCGGCAGAAAAAACTCTTTGATCTCACCAAACAATTCGTGTTGAGAAACCAGTATCCCAACATCAAGTTTTTTTACGGCGACGGGTATGAAGGACTGCCCACTTTTGCGCCCTTCGATAAAGTGATCATCACCGCAGCAGCCCCGTTCATTCCCCCCAAACTGGTGGAACAGCTGAAGCCCGGCGGAAAGATGGTGATACCGGTGGATGAAGACCATCACCAGCGGATGCTGCGCATTACTAAAAACGAAGATGGCAGCATCAGTGAAGAGGCGTTTGATAATTTTTCCTTTGTACCGATGCTGAGCGGGAGGAATGGGTGAGTGGTTTGTGGTTTATGGTTGTGTAGTTTCCGATGAAATTTAACCGCAAACAATTTTCAGCAGCGTTCAACATTTTAAACTGCGTTCCGCAATTTTCAACCCTTAAATGATCTGCCGCCCATGCGCTTTTTCTCAAAAATAACAGTGCTGTGCAATGTCTGCTTCATGGTGTACGTAACGCTGTGGTATGTTGAGGTACGTAACCGTTTGCCCGGCACCACCAACCAGGTGATACCGCTTTCCTGGCTCGAGAATGTATTTGTAATACTGGGTTTTGGTTCCATCCTCGTGAATGCCTTGTTCCTGCTGCTGGTGTTTATTTTCACTGCTTTTAAAGTGAGTGTGAAAATCCCCCGGTGGATCATTATCTTTAACCTGGCGGTTTTCTGTGCCCAGGTGTTATTTCACTTTTTTATTAAACAGGTACGATGATACACAACATTCTTAAAGACAAAAGCACCAAGCTGTTCCTGCTGCTTGGCGGTATCTTCATCACCAGCGCCCTGATGGCAGAAGTGATCGGCGTAAAAATATTTTCACTCGAAGATACCGTGGGGTTGCAGCGAGCCAATATCAACCTCTTCGGCAGCCCGTTCAGTTTTCATTTAACGGCCGGGGTGTTGCTGTGGCCGGTGGTGTTTATCATGACGGATATCATCAATGAATACTACGGCACAAGGGGTGTAAAATTCCTTTCCTATCTAACCATCGGCCTCATCGCATATGCCTTCCTTATTTTTAATGGCGCCATTCACCTGTCGCCCTCAGAATATTTTTCCATCGGCAACGGTATTGATAAACCGGATAATGCCTTCCGGGGTATTTTTGGGCAGGGCTTGTGGATCATCATCGGCTCCATGGTTGCCTTCCTGGTGGGGCAGGTGCTCGACGTACTCATCTTTCACCGCATCAAAAAAATAACGGGCGAAAAAAGCATCTGGCTTCGGGCAACCGGTTCTACGCTTGTTTCCCAGCTGGTAGATAGTTTCGTGGTGCTCTTCATTGCCTTTTACGTGGGCAAGCGTATTCAGACCGGGCAAGGCGAACCCTGGAGCATGCACCAGGTGCTGGTAACCGGTACGGGGAATTATATTTATAAGTTTGCCGTGGCCATCTTACTCACACCGGTCATCTATCTTGTTCATGGCTGGATTGAAAGATACCTGGGCAAGGGCCTGGCTACCGAAATGAAGGAGGCGGCCATGAATGACCCCCGCTGATCGTTTTCGCCTGCTGGCCGGCTTGTATCAGTTCTGTACAATTCATCATCACTTATACATTTCTCTCGTATTCTCTTTTAAATAGAGTTATATTGATTTATAAAGACAATAACTGCGGGATGAAACATCTGTATCAGCGCCTGGAACAGTTTCACCAATATGGTTTCCGGGTGGCTCCTGTTGTGTGGTGCTTTGTATTCGTTTCTTTTACTGCCGCATCACAATGTCCTTCCAATATTGATTTTGAAACGGGCACCTTTACCGGCTGGCAATGTTATACAGGATCTTTTTCGTCGGGTAATCTTGTATTAAATCCTTCTCCGCCGGTTACAGACAGGCATACCATGCTTTCTTTCCTGCCTGGCGACGGGGCCGATTTCTACGGTGGGTTTCCCAAAAACTGTCCCAACGGCAGCGGTCATTCCATTCAGCTTGGCAATGCTTCTCCCGGCGGCCAGGCCGAAAGCATTTCCTATACGTTCACCATTCCTGCCGGCCAGAATGAATTTACACTGATCTATAATTATGCTATTGTTCTGCAGGATTTCAATCATGTGTCTCACCTGCAGCCCAGGCTGCGCATTGATGTAACGAATGTAACAGATGACATACTGGAAGGCTGCTCCACCATGTCATTTATCGTAGACAGTATCCTGCCCGGTTTCCAGGTATCTCCCAATAGTCCGCCGGGTGCACCTGTACGGTATAAGGATTGGTCTGCCATGTCGGTGAACCTGAGTGGGTATGCCGGAAAAACGTTTCGCATACAGTTTACCACCACCGATTGCGGGGCAACCGATCATTTTGGCTATGCATATATCGATATCAATTCACAATGCAGCGGTTCGTTTATCGGCGCCACTTTTTGCCCGGGAGATACGGCTGTACTGGTAACAGCTCCGTTTGGCTTTCAGAATTATACCTGGTGGAATAACAATTTTACACAGGTGCTGGGAACTACACAAACGCTTCATTACAATCCGCCACCAACGGCAGGCACCATTGTAAACGTTGAATTGATTCCTTATAACGGCTATGGTTGTAAAGACACCTTAACCGCTCACCTGCTGGACACACTGAGGCTTCAGCCTGATGCGGGTCCCGACAGGGCTGTTTGTCCGAATACACAGGTGCAACTCGGCAAACCACCTGAGATGGGCATGCGATACAGCTGGAACCCGGCGACGGGGCTCAGCAATCCGAATATTTCGAACCCGGTTGCTACAGTATCATCGCCGGTATCTTATGTGTTAACGGTAACAAATTACGGGGGTGGATGTGTGGGAACCGATACCGTGAATATCACCCTGGCAAACCTGGATACTGCATTACAGGTTAGGGGGAATATCAGCCGTTGTTCGGCCGGCGACAGTACCATTTTGAAAGTAATGCCTGCCGACAGCATTCAATGGTATAGAAATAATATAGCCATACCCGGCGCTAATCAAACCAGTTACCGGCCAATACAAACAGGATTATACCATGCCGTTCTTTTTGGCTTTGGCGGCTGCCATGTGCAAACCCGTTACCAGCAGGTGGATATTTATGAAAGTCCGGTGCCGGGCTTTACAATTAACAATGCGGCACAATGTTTCAATGATAACCAGTTCATCTTTACCAATACCAGCAGCATTACTTCCGGGAGTTTGCAATACAACTGGAACATGGGGGATGGGTACACCGATACCACAAAAGATATTACGCACCATTATTTAAGCCCGGGTATTTATACAGTGAAGCTGCTGGTGAAAAGCAATACAACCAATTGCAGTGACACGGTATCGGCTGTAGTAACGGTTTATGCCAGTCCGGTTGCATCCTTTACGGTAAATGATACGGGCCAGTGTTTTAAGGATCGCCGCTTTGCGTTTACCAATACCAGTACTCCTTCCGCCGGTAGCATACAATACAACTGGAATATGGGTGATGGTACTTTATTCAATACCCGGGACGTTGCTTATAATTATTCTGTTCCGGGAAGTTACATGGTGAAGATGCTGGTAATGATGCCTGGCGGCTGTACAGACAGCAGCATACGTACTATTCAAATTTATCCCAGCCCTGTTGCAGGGTTTACGGTA
>DMRT01000278.1 GCA_003455235.1 Chitinophagaceae bacterium | reverse complement strand
GGGCTCATAACCCGAAGGTCACTGGTTCGATCCCAGTCTTCGCAACTAATCAAAGGCTCGGATGAGCCTTTTTTATTCTCAGCAAAAGGTTGCTGATTGTATGATTACCTTCTCCTTTCTTTACCAGTCGGCGTGTGGTAATCATTGTATTTTATCTTATATACAATGAAATCAGGTTTTGTAAACATATTCGGTAAGCCCAATGCAGGTAAAAGCACCCTGCTGAATGCGCTTGTGGGCGAAAAGATGGCCATTGTATCGCACAAAGTGCAAACCACCCGCCACCGCATTAAGGCCATTCTTACGGAAGACGATTACCAGGTCATTTTTTCCGACACCCCCGGCATCATTGAGCCCAAATACAAGCTCCACGAAAAAATGATGGAAGCAGTACGGGGCAGTCTCGAAGACGCAGATGTTGCGTTGCTGATCACCGATGTGCGGGAGAATACCGATGAAAGTCATGCCGTGTTTTCTTCCCTTAAATTGAAAGCACCTGCGATTGTAATCCTGAACAAAGCAGATACGGTGAATAATGAGCAGCTGAAAGCCACGGCAAAATTCTTTGAGCAGCAGCCTTATTGTAAAGAAGTGGTGGCTGTATCGGCCCTGAAGAAAACGGGTATTGACGGATTGCTCAAACGCATTCTTCACTACCTGCCGGAAGGCGAGCCTTTTTATGCCGGCGATGACATGAGCGACCTGCCCACGAAATTTTTTGTGAGCGAGATGATCCGGGAAAAAATATTCCTGCTGTTCAGTGATGAGATCCCTTACCATACCACCGTGCTGGTGCAGGAGTTCCAGGAAAAAACAACCCTGGTGAAGATACGTGCCGAAATCATTGTACAACGGGAAACGCAAAAGGGCATCATCCTTGGCGAAGGCGGCAGCATGATCAAAAAGCTGGGTACCGAAGCCCGGAAAGACATTGAGGCATTCCTGGGACAAAAAGTGTTCCTCGAACTCTTTGTAAAAGTGCGGCCGAAGTGGAGGGATAACGAGATGCAGTTGAAGGAGTATGGGTATTAGTTTATAGTTCATTGTTTATGGTTCAGGGTTCATTGATCTCGTTGTAAACCATAAACCACAAAAGATCAGTATTATGAGTTTCACACTAGCAATAACAGGCCGTCCCAACGTGGGCAAAAGCACTTTCTTTAACCGCCTGCTGGAACAGCGGAAAGCGATTGTTGACGACGTAAGCGGCGTAACCCGTGATCGCCAGTACGGCGTTGCCGAATGGGCGGGTAAAACCTTCAACGTAATTGATACCGGGGGATTTGTTCCGGACAGCGACGATATTTTTGAACGGGAAATCCGAAAGCAGGTGGCCATTGCCATTGAAGAAGCCAATGCCATCATTTTTATGACCGATGCGGCCACCGGCATCACCGAACTCGACAATGCCATGGCCGATATGCTGCGCCGGAGTACCAAACCCGTGTTCCTGGTGGTGAATAAGGTAGATAATAATGAACGCCTGCTGGAAGCCAGCGAATTTTACAGCCTGGGATTTGAGCAGATCTTTTTCGTCTCCTCCATCAGCGGCAGCGGAACCGGGGAGATCCTCGATGCCGTAACCGCCCTTATCTCGGATAAAGACATTGCCAAAGCGGAAGCAGAATCGGCTCTTCCCAAATTTGCCATTATTGGCCAGCCCAACGTGGGCAAATCATCCCTGCTGAATGCACTCATCGGGCAGGAGCGGACCATTGTAAGCGATATTGCCGGCACCACCCGGGATACCATCCATACCCACTACAACCTGTTTAACAAGGAATTCATCCTGATCGATACGGCTGGTATACGCCGCAAATCCAAAGTGCACGAAGACCTGGAATTTTATTCCGTGATCCGGGCCATCAAGGCCCTGGACGAGGCCGATGTGTGCCTGCTGATGCTCGACGCCGGCAAGGGTATTACGGCGCAGGACCTGGCCATTTTTTCCCTGGCAGTTAAGAAGGGAAAGGGGATTGTGATCCTTGTGAATAAGTGGGACCTGGTGGAGGATAAAAAGACCAATACCTCCCGGGATTATGAAAAGGAACTGAAGAGCCGGCTGGCGCCCTTTTCGGATGTGCCCGTCATTTTTATATCAGTAACCGAAAAGCAACGGATATTCAAAAGTATTGAAACGGCGCTGGAAGTATACGAGAGCCGCCAGCGCAAGATACCCACCAACCAGCTCAACGAAGTGATGCTGAAGGCCATCGAATCGTACCACCCGCCGGTGGTAAGGGGCCACGCCATCAAGATCAAGTACATTACCCAGTTGCCCACCCATACGCCGGCCTTTGCCTTTTTCTGCAATTTCCCCAACGATATCAAGGCGCCTTACCGCAATTACCTCGAAAACCAGCTACGGGAGAAATTCCGGTTTACGGGGGTGCCGGTGAGGATTTATTTCAGGAAGAAATGAGTACTGGCTACTGGATGCCGGATACGAGATACCAGATACCAGATCCTAGGATCCAGTATCCAACATCCGGCATCCGGCATCCCATGCCAAAATTCTTCCCTTAAAACTTGCACAGGTAGAAAACGGCTGTTATATTTGCGCCCAATAATTAAAAACCAAAAAAAAACTCCAAATGAAAAAAGTATTTGCAATCCTGGCCCTGGCCACCGCAATGACTGCTTGCAACAACGAAGCTGAAAAAACAGAAACTCCGGCTGGTGATTCTACCAAAACAGAAACTCCTGCTGCTACTGTTCCGGCTGTAGTTGATTCTGCTGCCAGCACTATGAAAACTGTTGCCGACAGCGCAGCTGCCAAAGCAGGTGCTGTAGTTGATTCTGCAAAAAAGGCAGGCGAAAAAGTGGTTGAAAAAGCGAAAGAAGCTGTAAAACACTAATTCAGTCCATATATTTAAAAAAAGAGCCTCCGCATGCGGAGGCTCTTTTTTTAAATAATCCCGTGTTTTCTCCGGCTCAAAATGGGTTTTTACACGAACGGTTTTTGTTAAAAATTTTTTTCTTGTATATGGATATATTCCCCTACATTTACCCTTCGCAATGTATATTGCAACCTTCATCCGCCCCCTTTGTGCAACTGCGCCAATACCATTCAAAACCGCCCCAAGTATTTTATCTTGACCAGGTAAAGTAAGGAAGACATTAAAGTTTTAATGACATCAGCACAAGGTGAAGGAAGAAAAACCAGCCATCCTGTATTCCTCCCGCTGCGCTTTATGTACCGTAAAGCTTGATCAATTCCACCGACCATCCCTTCTTGAAAATTAGCTGACACACCGGTGTAACTGCTGGCGTGTATTGTAATGGTATCAACTACCATCGCTTTTAAAACTATTATAACTCTAAAAAGCTCTTATGAGAAAATTATCCTTGTTGTTGCTTACGGTTTGTTTGGCAACGGTTGTGAATGCGCAGAATGTTACTGTGTCTGGCGCCCTGGTCGGTAATGGATCCTATGCTACTCTCGCTGCTGCATTTACAGCCATAAATGGTGGTGCACAAACGGGTGCTGCTATCTCTATCACCATCGATAACAATACTACCGAGCCTGCAGCAGGTGCCATCCTGAATGCAGGAGTTTGGGCCACCATAACTATCCAGCCGGCGGGTGGTGCTGCACGGTCAATTACCGGTGCTGCAACAGCTGGTTCTCCACTGATCGATTTCAATGGTGCAGACAATGTAACCATAAATGGTCTGAATAGTGGCGGTAATTCACTCACAATAGAAAATACAACTGTATCAGCCACTTCAGGTACGTCTACCGTACGCTTTATTGGTGGTGCCACCGGAAACACCATCACAAATTGCTCTGTAAAAGGTGCGGGTACAATGTCGGTTGCTACGAATGGAGCCACCATCTTTTTCAGTACAGATGCGGTTACAGCCAATGGTAATGACAACAACACCATCTCCAATTGTGATATAGGTCCCTCCGGAGCTAACCTTGCAACCAAGGCCATCCTGGGTAATGGTTCTACCACTACCACGGCTATTGGAAACAGCGGCATTGTAATTAATAATAATGATATACACGATTATTTTGGCGCCGCCGTTACCAGTGCGGGCGTTGCAGTAAATGGTGGTTGTAATACCTGGTCGATTACCAATAACAGATTTTATCAGTCAGCCACAAGAACCTGGACTACAGGAGCATTGCATACTCCTATTCTTATGAATAGTTCAACGGCTACCAGCGGGGTACAGGGTATGACTATAACAGGTAATATTATCGGTTATGCAACAAATACACAAACAGGAACTTATACACTTACCGGTTCTACAGGTAGTTTTAGAGGTATATCATTTACTGGTATAACAGGAAGTACTGTTTCCAATATCAACAATAACACCATCGCTTCTGTAAGCATGACAGGTGTAACCTCAAGCGGTACCAGCAGTTCTACAACATTTATGGGTATTTATGTTTCCAATGGTGTTACCATTATAAACTCAAACACAATTGGAAGTCAGTCGGCCACCGGTTCGCTGGTGTTTTCCACAACATCTGCAAGTGCAGCTGACGTGAACGGGATGTTCAATTTCGGTTCCGATAGCTGGACTACCAACAGCAATACGGTGGGTGGTATTACAGCATCTAACTTAGGTACAGGCGCATCCAATATTTACGGTCTCCGTTGTAATACAGGATCGGCAGTTACCTGGACCTGTACCGGCAATACGGTCGGTGGTTCAGTTTCCAATTCGATCCAGAATAACTCTACCGCCACAGGCGCCATCGTGAATGGTATTCTGAACAGCAACCCGATCGGTACATTTACTTCAAACATCGTCCGCAATCTTACCGCATCGGGCGGAACAGGTACTACTACCTCCGCTTCCATGATTGGGATCTGTATTAACAGTTCTACACCCAGCCACACCGTTTCCCAGAATTCGATCTATGCGCTTACCAATACCAACACAACGGCAGCAACTACTGTAACGGGTATCCAGTTTACCGGTGCAACAACCAATGTGGTGGAGCGCAACCTCATTTACGGATTGACTTCCGCTACCAACAGCGCAACGGCCGAGATCAACGGTATCCGTGTAGCCGGTGGTACCACTACATATCGCAACAATATGATCGTACTCGGTGCTGGCGTATCCAACGCCATCGGTGGTGCAGCCACCAACTCCGGTACATCTGGTATCAATGGTTTCAACGGAGCGCTGGGTACAGACAATTTCTGGCACAACAGCATTTATATCGGTGGTACGGCTACAGCAGGAACGGGTGCTTCCTATGCATTCAACGGAACACAAACGGTCAACACCCGCAGTTTCCGCAACAACATCTTTGTGAATGCCCGTGCCAACAGCGGCGCTACCGGAAAGAACTATGCGATCAAACTGAACGGTACAGCACCCAACCCAACCGGTCTTACCATCAACAACAACGTGTATTATATCAACGGAACCGGAACTGTTTTCGGTTTCTACAACTCCCTCGATGTAGCCGACGTGAATGCCTGGAAAGCGGCCGTAGGGCAGGATGCCAATAGTTACCAGAGCGACCCTCAGTATATCGATCCCACAAACGCTACCCCGAACCTGCACATTCATCCCACCAACCCAACTCAGGTGGAAGGCAATGGTGCCGCTTTGGGAGTAACCAACGACTTTGACGGCGACCTACGTGCTTCCTTTACGCCGGAAGATATCGGTGCTGATGCCGGTAACTTTACCGCATCCGGCGATATCAATCCTCCGTCTATTGTTTATACACCGCTCACTTTCACTTGTGCTACCGGCGACCGTGCACTGAATGGTGTTGCCATCACAGATGCATCGGGTGTTCCAACAGCCGGTGCATTGCAGCCACGGG
>DMRT01000334.1 GCA_003455235.1 Chitinophagaceae bacterium | reverse complement strand
GAAAAACTGGCCCTGTCAGCCGCTGCCATCTTTAATGTACAGGTGGAAAAGAACCTGACGCTGTTAACGATCCGTCATTATTCAAGAGAGAAATACGAGGAACTTACCAAAGGAAAAAACGTGTTGCTGATGCAGCGTACGCCCGAAACGGTACAGGTGCTGATGCGTTAATTGATTACATACTCACCCGACTTGCTTACCATGATCACGGGAAGCTGTTTTCTTTCTTCAAAATAATCGAAGGCTTCCTTGAGCTTGATGGCGAATTTCTGAACAGCTACGTTGCGGATGGTGGCTTCGGCCAGGTACTGAAGCGATTTCTTTACATCGTATTTCACGGGAAACACATGCACGGGAATAAAATCCTGCCCGTTGGCCCTTGCCCGGCTGGCGATCACAAACAGTTCTTCAATGGGCAGATCGCTGATGGCGATGCAACCGGTAGACACGCAATTACCGTGTATATAAATAGAACCGCCGGGGCGGAGCGAATCGCTCAGTATGCGGTCGGATGCATTGGGATAATTGAGCCCGAGTGATAAGTGGTATTTGCTGTTCGGGTTAAATTCATTGATATAATAAAATCCTTCCGGTATCTGGTAATCGCCTTCCATCCGCTTGGGACCGGTGGTGCCGCTTTGCATACACACTTTGTATGTTTTAAAAAGCCGGTAGGGTTCTTTGTTGTCGTTCTTTACCCAAACTTCCAGCTGGCGGTCGTACTTAAAAGAGCGGATATACAATGATTGTGGTGGCCAGGCCAGGTTCCTGTCTTCAAACTGTTTCCGTAATGAGTCTTCCAGTTTGCTCAACGTACCGCCTACCCGGTAATTGTTTTTTGCGTTGTCGTTAAATGCCGTTTGTGAAAAGGAAGAAACCCCTGCAAAAATTGCAATGAATGCCAGCCAGCATGATTTGAAAAGTAAGCGGCTCATGAATACGAGGGGATTTTTTTAGGACTTTAAAAATAGAAAAAATAATTGAAAATAAAAGTATCAGGCCGGGTATTTCTCTTTTGGATATTGATTTGAAAAATAAAAACAACTGCATGGTTATCATACAGTTGCTTTATTCATCTGAATTTCATTTATAGATTACCCCGGGCATCCTGCTCTCTTTCGAGGGCCTCAAACAGGGCTTTAAAATTTCCCTTACCAAAGCTTTTGGCTCCTTTGCGCTGAATGATTTCGAAGAATAAAGTGGGCCGGTCTTCCACCGGTTTGGAAAACAGCTGAAGCAGGTATCCTTCATCATCGCGGTCAACCAGGATACCCAGTTCTTTCAACGGCTCCAGGTCTTCATCAATATGTCCTACCCGGTCAAGCAGGTCGTCATAATACGTATTGGGAACCCGTAAAAATTCCACCCCGCGGTCACGCAGCTGTGTAACGGTCTTTACAATATCAGCGGTGGCAACGGCTACATGCTGAACTCCTTCGCCGTTGTAAAATTCCAGGTACTCCTCCACCTGGCTTTTCTTTTTTCCTTCGGCCGGTTCGTTGATCGGGAACTTTACATACCCATTGCCATTGCTCATCACCTTACTCATAAGTGCCGAGTATTCGGTGGAAATATCATTGTCATCAAAACTGAGGATGTTGCGGAAGCCCATCACGTCTTCATAAAACTTCACCCAGGGATTCATCTGGTTCCATCCCACATTGCCCACGCAGTGATCCACGTACAGCAGACCGGTTTCAGTAGGATTGTACGATGACTCCCACTTACGAAAGCCCGGCATAAACGGGCCGGTGTAGTTCTTCCTTTCCACAAACAGGTGAACGGTATCGCCATAGGTATGAATACCGCTTAATACCACTTCACCGTCATTGTCTTTTAACGTTGTAGGTTCCAGGTAAGGCCTGGCTCCTCTTTTGGTTGTTTCTTCAAAAGCGCTGCCGGCATCATCCACTTTCAGGGCAAGCACTTTTACCCCGTCGCCATGTTTATAGATATGGTCTGCAATAGGATTATCGCCACGCAGCGGCGTAGTGAGAACAAACGTGAGCTTGTTCTGGCGGATCACATAGCTCACTTTATCCTTCATTCCTGTTTCGGGACCGGCATAAGCCAGCGACTGAAAGCCGAAAGCAGTTTTATAAAAATGGGCCGCCTGTTTGGCGTTACCAACATAAAATTCCACGTAATCGGTTCCCTGCAGGGGAAGAAAATCTGTCTGGCTGTTATTGGTTACCGGAGATTGAACGGTTGTTGTTTCCATGATCATTAATTTGAAATAAATAATAGCATTACCCGGGGCTGCATCAAATTAATCGGCCGAATCCATGGCCAGCGTAAGCATCAAAAGGGAGTACTTGTTACGCTTGTCGGAAAAGAGTTTATGTGGATAGTCGGGTGTCATTTACTTATTCAAAGATAACAATTCTTTATTCCGGTTCAAGTTTCAGACTCTATATTTGTCCCATGAAGAAAATCGGTATTCTCGGTGGCGGACAACTCGGCCGCATGCTCCTGCAGGCCGCTGCCAACTACCCCGTTGAAACATTTGTACTGGAAAACGATGAACAATGTCCGGCTGCACACCTTTGCCATCACTTCACAAAAGGTGATATCCGGGCATTTGATGATGTATACCATTTCGGAAAAGGACTGGATGCACTTACCATCGAAATTGAATCGGTGAATGCAGAAGCGCTGGAAAAACTGGAGGCCGAAGGCGTAAAGATCTATCCCAAACCATCGGCACTGCGAACCATCAAAGACAAAGTAGTTCAGAAACAGTTTTATAAAAACAACCAGATACCCACCAGCGATTTTGTTATCACCAACAGCCTCGCCGAACTGAATGAACAGCTGCATTTTTTACCCGCTGCCCATAAACTCGGCATGGGTGGTTACGACGGAAAGGGCGTACAGCTGCTGAGAACAAATGCCGACCTGGAAAAAGGGTTTGACGCACCCGCCGTACTGGAAAAACTGGTCCGCATCAAAAAAGAAATATCCATGATCGTGGCGGTGAGTGACAAAGGAGATACAGCCCTGTACCCACCGGTAGACATGGTATTTGATAACCAGCTTAACCTGCTCGATTACCAGATCAGTCCGGCCCAGCTGCCCGAAAAAGTGCTGTGGAAAGTGGAAGCCGTGGCATTGAAAGTGGTGAAAGACCTGAAAAGCCCCGGCATCTTTGCCGTAGAATTGTTTGTAGACATCGACGACAATGTGCTGGTGAACGAAACCGCCCCCCGGGTACACAACAGCGGCCACCACACCATCGAAGCCAATTACAGCAGCCAGTTCGATATGCTCTGGCGCATCATGCTGGGCTACCCGCTGGGCTGTACCGACCATATCCTGCCTGCCGCTATCGTAAACCTCATCGGCGCCGAAGGATACAGCGGCGAAGCCGTGTATGAAGGACTGAACGAGATCCTGCAGATAGAAAATGTGTTCGTACATATCTACGGAAAAAAAGAAACCAGACCCGGCCGCAAAATGGGACACGTAACCGTACTGAGCAAAGAAAAACAGGAACTCATTCACCAGGCCAACCGCATCAAACATTCCCTCGTTGTAAAGTCTAATTAGAAGTGTATTAGAACCACCCGCCGGCCATGTAAAAAAATGGTTTTGGCTGGCGATTATGGCTTATTTTTATCGCCTGAATCAAATCAAAACCAGGTGAAACGATCCCTTCGCAGCATTTATTTACCCAGCCTTTTTTTCCTCTCTGTTTTTTTTCTCTCCTCCTGTAAGGGAGATGATAAAAAAGCAGCCGGCCCGGCCGCTCCCAAAAATCCCGTTATGAAAGTGGAAGGCTATATTGTAAAAACGATGACGGTGAGCGATAAAGCCGAACTGCCCGGCTCCATCATTGCCAATGAAGAAACCGAGATCCATCCCGAAATATCCGGGCGGCTGGTATACCTCAATATCAATGAAGGAAGAAACGTGGGTAAAGGCACCCTCATCGCCAAGATATTTGATGGTGACCTGCAGGCACAATTGAAAAAACTGCAGGTGCAGCTTGCGGTGGCCGAACAAACCGTTGGCCGCATGGGCGAGCTGCTGAAGATAAATGGCGTGAGCCAGCAGGAATACGACCTGAGTGCGCTGCAGGTGAATACTATCAAGGCCGATATGGAGATCGTTCGCACCAACATCAGCCGCACCGAAATACGGGCGCCCTTCAGCGGAACACTCGGCTTAAAAAATATCAGTGCCGGGGCATATATCAGTCCGGCCACCACCCTCACCACCATCCGGCAGAACAACCAGCTGAAACTCGATTTCACCCTGCCTGAAAAATATACCGGAAGTTTTAAGATCGGTCAATCTGTGAATTTCACCATTGAAGGAAATCCAAAAACATATACGGCCAAAGTCATGGCAGCTGAATCGGGAGTGGCAGAAGCAACCCGCAGCCTTAACGTGCGTGCCGTGGTTACCAATAACGACGGAAAACTGTTGCCAGGCGTGTTTGCCAAAGTGGCTACCGATTTCAACACCGATCCAAAGGGGCTGATGGTTCCCAGCCAGGGCATCCTGCCGCAGGCCCGAGGAAAGAAAGTGGTTCTCTTCCAGAACGGCCTTGCCCGCTTTGTGGATGTGCAGACCGGCCTGCGTGATTCGGCCCTTGTTCAGGTAATAAGCGGTGTAAAGGAAGGCGACACCGTGATCACAACCGGGCTGATGAGTCTTAAACCGCAGGCAAAAGTTTCGATAACCAAAATAAATAAGTAACCCGGGATGAACATTTCAGAATTCAGTTTACGAAGACCCGTATTTGCCATTGTGCTCAATATCCTCATCGTGGTGTTTGGCGCCATTGGTTTCTACTTCCTGGGTGTTCGGGATTTCCCGGCGCTTGATCCGCCCAATATCAGCGTTCGTACCAGCTATCCCGGCGCCAATGCCGAGATCATTGAAACGCAGATCACCGAGCCGCTCG
>DMRT01000118.1 GCA_003455235.1 Chitinophagaceae bacterium | reverse complement strand
TAACGGTGTAGACAGAATCGATCCTTGCCTCGGAGGCAGAATCGGCCCGGTGCAGGATTTCCAGGTCAGGCCCCTCCTTTTTGGCCTCCGTACAGCCCAAAAACAGGAAAAAAAGACAATAAACAGCAAACTTTATGGTTACATTAAGCATCTGAAGGTATAAACTAGTGACCGGCTTTGTAAATTTACAACTATACATGCTGAAGCGTGGCATACATATTAAAGTCTGTACCCTCCTGCTGGTATTTATTGCAGCCGGGAGCCATACCCTGTATGCCCAGGAGCCCAGCCCCGCTGCCACGGATACGGCTTCAAAAGAGAAAAAGTACTATGCCATGCAGTATGGTGCAAACGATACCATTACCTCCTATGCCGTGATTTATAAGGGCGATACCATGGAAGCAAAAACATTGTACCCTGTTGACCTCTTTGCAAAATACCCTGCCGGCAAAACTTCCCTTTATGCCCAGTACAACCGCCTGCGCAATGCTGTGTATGTTACCTACCCGTATGCACTTAAAGCAGGTTGGGTGCTTAATGACATCAATAACAAACTCGAAGGCATCACCGATAAATCAGAACGCAGGAAATACATCAAGTCGAGGGAAAAAGAATTAAAAAAAGAATTCACCGATCCACTCAGCAATCTTTCCATTTACCAGGGCCGGGTGCTGATGAAGCTGATCAACCGCGAAACCGGCAACAACTGTTACGAGATCATCAAGGAATACAAGGGTGGGCTCACCGCACGCTTTTACCAAACCGTGGCTTTCTTTTTCAGCAGCAACCTCAAACAGCCTTATGATGCCGCCGGCGAAGACCTCCAGATCGAACGTTTTGTGCAGGAAGTATGCCGCAGCTATGGTTACAATTATGTACCCGGCGGCCCCCTCAAGCCGATGTGATGCTTTCCTGGCCAATATCCCCGACTGGGCATTTACAGGCCGTATTTCATGGTCGCAGGTCCCGGTCTGATCATGCATAGTTCCCCACTTTCCGTTTTTTACTGTTAATAACTGCACAATTGATATAATTATCAATCTGATACTACAGGTTGAATGATGAAATGAGCTAAATTGCAGCCACAAATTTTCAGGCATTGATTAAACTTGATCTTCTGGCTTTCGGCGTTCATCCGGACGATGTGGAACTGAGCTGTGCCGGCGTACTGCTGCTTGAAAAAAAGAAGGGCAAGAAAACCGGCATTATTGATCTCACGCAGGGTGAGCTGGGAACGCGGGGAACCGCACAAAGCCGCCTGCAGGAAGCATCCGGCGCCGCCATGATCCTGGGTGTTGATATACGGGACAACCTGAATATGGCCGATGGGTTTTTTCAGAACAACGAAGCCCACCAGCGCAAAATAATCACAGCCCTCCGGGCTTATCAACCCGAAATAGTCCTGTGCAATGCCATTGAAGACCGCCATCCCGACCACGGCCGTTCTTCCAGACTGGTTTCCGATGCCGCCTTTCTCTCGGGGCTGATGAAGATTGATACCGAGCTGAACGGGAAACCCCAAACCGCCTGGCGCCCCAAATACGTGCTGAGCTATATCCAGGACCGTATGCTGAAACCCGACTTCGTGGTGGACATCAGCGATGTTTTTGAGCAGAAGATTGAGGCAATAAAAGCATACAAAACGCAGTTTCATACCGGGGAGATGGAAGGGCCATCCACTTATATCTCCACCCCCGATTTTCTGGACAGCGTGGTGTACCGGCATAAGTGGTTCGGCAAAATGATCGGGGTGAAATACGCCGAAGGATTTATTTCAGAAAAAATGATCGGGCTCAGCAGTTTTGACGCCCTGATACAACATAATACCTAACACATTAAATTCAGTCATTACCATGGCAGCACCCAAGTTTTTAAACGCAAAAGGAACCAACTTTCACCAGGAATTAAAAAAACGGGTGAACGACTATTTTGCCGAAAGCAAGAAGTCCATCACCGGCAACTTCAGCCTGTACTTTAAGGCCATTTTATTCTGGACCGTTTACATTGGCCTGTATGTACACGTGCTGTTCTTTACTCCGGCTACCTGGGTTGCCCTCCTCGAATGCGTGGTGATGGGCGGACTCACCGCCGGCATCGGCTTTAACGTGATGCACGACGGGGGCCACGGCAGCTTCAGCAAAAGCAAATTCTGGAATTACATTGCCGCCTTTTCGGTAAATGCCCTCGGCGCCAGCGCCATCATGTGGAACAACAAACACAACATCGTTCACCATACCTATACCAATATCGACGGCGTGGACGACGACATCGAAATCAAACCCATGCTGCGCATGTGCAGCACGCAGAAAAAATATTTCCTGCACCGCTTCCAGCATTATTATTTCTGGGCCCTGTATGCCCTGCTGCTGCTGGTATGGGTGTTTAAATCCGATTACGCAAAATATTTCAGGCGCAAAGTGGGCGTGGTTCCCATTAAAAAAATGAGCATCTTCGAACACTTCGCATTCTGGATTGCCAAAGCGGGCTATATTTTTATGATGATGGTGCTTCCCATCATGCTGGTGGGCTTCCTCCCCTGGCTCATCGGTTTCCTTACCATCGCCATGGTGGCAGGCTTTGTACTGAGCATCGTTTTCCAGCTGGCGCATACCGTGGAAGAAACGGCATTTCCTGTTCCGGCCGACAGCAATAAGATTGAAGAAGAATGGGCCCTGCACCAGATAAAAACAACCGCCAACTTTGCCACCCGCAACAAACTTATTTCCTGGCTGGTGGGCGGATTGAATTTCCAGATCGAGCATCACCTCTTTCCGAAGATATCGCACATCCATTACCCCGCCATCAGCAAAATCATCAAGCAAACCTGCGAAGAATACGGCATCCATTACATCGAGCACCGCCGCATGCGCCATGCCATCGTTTCGCACGTATCGCACCTGAAGCGCACGGGCCGGGCATAAATAATGAACAAAATATCTGGAAGCGCCTTTTGGGCGCTTTTTTATTGAACCACATAGGCCACATACAAACCATTGTTTACTATGTGGCCTATCTTACTATGTGGTTCAACATTTTATTTAGTTATTTTTATAGAAATAATTAGCTCTTCACAATAAAACTCTAGACAATGTCAGTAAAAACCTGGCTCGATAAACATACCGAATCACTCACCGTGGGACAACGGCTGGCCGACTGGGTGGCCAACGGCATGGGCTCCTGGCGCTTCATCATCTGGCAAACCGTTTTTGTAGCGGTATGGATGCTCTTGAATGTGATCGGGTACATACGGCACTGGGATGCTTACCCCTTCATCCTGCTCAACCTCATCTTCTCCACGCAGGCAGCCTATGCAGCCCCCATCATCATGATGAGCCAGAACAGGCAGAGTGAGCGTGACCGCATGCAGGCCCTCGAAGACTACCGCACCAACCAGGAAGCCAAACTGGAGATTGAAGCCCTGCAGATTCAGCTCAACAAAATAGAAACCGAAAAACTGGATAAGATTATGCTGATGATCGAAGAGATCAAAAAACGAATTAATGATTAATGATTAATAATTAATCATCAATTCCTTTGTAAATTTGCTCCTCAATTACAACCAACAACGATGAGCGAAGAAAAAAGCCTCAACTTTATTGAGGAAATTATTGAAGAAGACCTGAAGAACGGAAAATACAAAAGCATCCTTACCCGCTTTCCCCCGGAGCCCAATGGCTACCTGCACATCGGCCACGCCAAAAGCATCTGCCTCAATTTCGGACTCGGCATCAAATACGGCGGCAAAACAAACCTCCGCTTCGACGATACCAATCCCGTTACCGAAGAAACCGAATACGTGGAAAGCATCAAAGACGATATCCGCTGGCTGGGCTTTAACTGGGCCAACGAATTCTATGCCTCCGACTACTTCGACACATTATATGAATACGCAGTAAAGCTCATCAGCAAAGGCCTTGCTTACGTTGACGATTCCACCGCCGATGAAATTGCCGCCGGGAAAGGTACCCCCACCGAACCGGGTAAAGACAACCGGTACCGCAGCCGCAGCATCGAAGAAAACCTTGCCCTGTTCACCGCCATGAAGGAAGGGAAATACAAAGACGGTGAAAAAGTACTGCGGGCAAAGATCGACATGGCGCATACCAACATGCTCATGCGTGACCCCATCATCTACCGCATCAAGCATGCGCACCATCACCGCACGGGCGACAAGTGGTGCATC
>DMRT01000086.1 GCA_003455235.1 Chitinophagaceae bacterium | reverse complement strand
ATTCATCATGAGAACAGAACATGGATACCAGACCAATATCGGCGACAGGGGCATCCGCCTTTCGGGCGGCCAGCGGCAGCGCATCAGCATTGCCCGGGCTGTATTTAAAAACCCGGCCATATTGATACTGGATGAAGCCACATCGGCCCTCGATACCGAATCGGAAAAAACGGTACAGGATGCACTTAATAATTTAATGCAGGGAAGAACCACCCTGGTGATCGCTCACCGGCTTAGTACCATCAAAGAGGCAGATGAAATACTGATACTGCAGGACGGGCAGATCGTTGAACGGGGCAGTCATTTTGAACTCATTGAAACCGAAGAAAGTATTTACAAAAAACTTACCCTGATGCAGAAGATTGCCTGAGCATTTTATGATCTTCTTAGGGATATTATGCTTATTTTCCGGTTTCAAACGACGATTTATGAAACTGAAAACACTCCTGCTTGTTTCTTTTTCCGCTTCATTACTGTTTCTTGTTTCCTGTAAAAAAGACGATACCACCACCGGTGGCGATCCCATTGCTGCGAAAACAATTTTGAATGTATCGTATGGTACGGATCCGTTGCAGAAAATGGACATCTACCTGCCGGCCAACCGTTCAGTAACCAGTACCAAGGTAATCATCATGGTACATGGAGGTGGATGGATACAGGGCGATAAAAGTGATTTTACGACAATGGTGGATACGCTGAAAAAGCGACTGCCCGGTTACGCCATATTCAACATCAATTACCGGCTGGCGGCCTGGCCCGCCAATATTTTTCCCACCCAGGAACTGGATGTGAAAGCGGCAACCGAATTTATTTACGGCAACCGCAGCACCTACCTGGTAGGCGATAAGTTTGTGATGCTGGGCGCCAGTGCCGGCGGGCATCTGTCCTTATTACAGGCATATAAATACAGCAGCCCGGTAAAGGTGAAGGCGGTAGTTGATTTCTTCGGGCCAACCGATATGGTGGCTATGTACAACGATGCCCCCGCTTCACAACCTGCTTATATGCTGTTGCTGAGCGGTACCCCGGCCAGCAATCCAACCATGTACAGCCAGTCGAGCCCGGTCAATTATATTACCGCCACCACCTGCCCCACTATTATTATTCAGGGCGGAGCCGATCCGTTAGTGAATGCTACCACACAATCGGTTGCATTAAAGAATAAACTGACGACCGCATCCGTTGTTAATGAGTATGTGTTTTACCCCGCGGGCGGACACGGTGATTGGGATGCGGCTACCTATACCGATGCCTTCAATAAAATACAGGCATTTCTTACAGTCAACGTTCCATAAATCAGGTGTCAAATAAATCATTGCAGTCATCCCGCCCGCAGCGGGATGATTTTTTTATTTACATTGCAATCATGAAAAACACCGTTTACCTGTACCTCTTTGCTTTACTGATCCTCTGCTCCAACGCCCTTGCACAAAACGACAGTTCGTTTTACGCACGCAATGCAGTAAAAGCCGTGCGGACAAAAGAATACAGCAACCTCATCAATAACAGCATCACCAAAAATCTTTCCCGGCCACTGACCGATGCAACCGAAGAAAACTGGATGGATGCCTTCATGGCCATTGAACTCACCACCTACCGGTCGGCCTGGGTAGACAGCCGGATCAAACAGGCTTTTGATTCGGTGGAAAAAAGAAGTGTTGAATTTCAGCGGGCGCTGCTGGAGATGGCTTATTCCAACTACCGCGGAAAATTCATTGATGTGGCCGAACGGCTGATGAAGAAAACAAGTTCGCCCCGGATCTTCGCCATTGCCGCCGAGCACTACCTGGCCGGTGTGCAGGATCCCAATGCCTGGAACAACGTGATAAAGTATTTTTCCAAACGACCGGATAAAGATGATCAACTGGCCCCGTATTATGGTTTGCTGACCGGGCTTATTTCGGGCTATTCGGCCAAAAAAGATCTGGCCTGGCTGGTGAGTAACCTTAAAACGGCGGTGCCCGGCCAGGTACTGCTGATCAGTTTTCAGCGCAAGAACAGGAACCAGCCCGGACTGGCTTTGGTGAGAGATAAAAACGGAAATTTTATCAAGAATGAAAACGGGGGCATCTTTTCTGTTCCACAGCTGGCACGCAGCCTGAGTAACCTTCCCTTTTATCTCACCAATGGCAATACGCCACAGGGCATATTCCGCATGAATGGATTTGATATAAGTAAGAGCATGGCGATTGGCCCCACCACCAATATCCAATTGCTGATGCCTTATGAAACCAGTCCGCAGCATTTTCTGAATGACCCTTCTGTTACCGATTCGGTATGGACGGAAGATGTATATAAGAAACTGATACCCGAAAGCCTGAAAGAATACCTGCCGCTTTACGAAACCTTTTTTGCCAGCAAAGCCGGCCGTACCGAAATTATTGCCCATGGCACTACCGTAAATCCTGCTTACTACTTTAACCAGCCATATTACCCGCTTACGCCCACACAGGGCTGTTTATGCACCAAGGAATAATGGAGCGAACAGGATGGAAAAAGAACCCTGAGCGACCAGCAAAAGCTGGTGGATGCCATCAAAAAAGCCGGGGGTGCCAACGGGTATTGCATCGTAATAGAAATTGATGACCAGCAGAAGCCGGTTTCCCTCAATGAAGTGCTCGCTTATTTAAAATAATTCCTATGCCACTCAATTGGGTGTTAAAACAATTTAAT
>DMRT01000227.1 GCA_003455235.1 Chitinophagaceae bacterium | reverse complement strand
CTGCGATGCCATCATGACCAGTATTCAAAAACCAACCGGGCTAATCCGGTATGCGTCGGAAAACAGCATTGTAAAAGGAGAGAAGCTGAAGATCAATACCCGCATAAAGGCATACAGCGCCGTGCTGATGCTGCTGCTTTCCCTGCTGGTGTTCCTGATTGCCAGCCGCACCGATCTCGATGTACGGCTGATGCGTACGGCGGGCATGACGTACAATACACTTCCCGACGGGCGCATTGCGAACCTGTACAACCTGAAGCTGGCCAATAAAACACATAAGGACATCGACTTCAGCATCCGGCTGGAGAATATGCCCGGCGAAATTGAACTGGTGGGAAGCGGCAGGCTGCTGGTGAAAAAAGAAGACTACACCAACCTGCAGTTCTTTGTAAAACTGAAAAAAGAAAACCTGTCGGGATGGAAAACCATGCTGAACCTGGGTTTGTATGAAAAAGGGAAAAAAATAAAAAACATCCAGGCCCGGTTTATCGGTCCGGAAGTATATAATTAAAATCATGAACTATGAGCTGGGGATATAAAATACTGTTTGTGTACCTCGCCTTTGTGGCGGGTATCTTATTGATGGTGTTCCGGGCATCATCGCAGAAGTTCGACCTGGTAACCAACGATTATTATGCCCGTGAACTGAAGTACCAGGATAAGATTGAAGAGATGGGCCGGGTGGCTGCTCTTTCATCGCCGGTACAGTACGAGCTGAAAGGGCATGAAATGCTGATCGGGTTTCCGAAAGAGTTTGCCGGAAAAAAAATAACCGGTGAAGCAGTGCTGTATCGTCCGTCGGATGAAGGAAAGGACATTAAAAAGAATTTTTCCATACAGGATGAAACACTGGTCATTCCCGTTCCGGCCGGTGCAAAGGGATTGTACGAGCTGCACCTGAGCTGGGAAGAAGGGGGCGTTGCGTATTATTTTGAAAAAAAGATTATTATTTAAAACCACAGTTTATTATGACCGGCCTGGTACTGGCAGCATTAACGATGGGCGCTTTGGGCAGCTTTCACTGTGTGGGCATGTGTGGCCCGCTGGCCTTGTCGTTGCCACTAAGCAGCAACAGTGCCTGGGCTAAATTTTCCGGTGCGTTGCTGTACAATACTGGTCGTATTGTTACTTATTCCGTTTTTGGATTGCTGTTTGGTGCCATCGGAAAATCGGTGGCCCTGTTTGGTTTTCAGCAATGGCTGTCGGTAGTGCTGGGTGCTGTAATCCTGGTACTGGTGATCATTCCCAAACGGTTTATCAACCGGTACCAATCCCATGGCGGGTGGTGGTTGTTTGAAAAACTCCGTTCGGCGCTGGGGAAACTCTTCCTGCAGCGGAACCAGGCTTCTTTATTCCTGGTGGGATTGCTGAATGGGTTGTTGCCATGCGGACTCGTGTACATGGCGGCTGCAGGTGCAGTGGCTGCCGGTACTGTAAGCGGGAGTGTATTGTTCATGGCCTTCTTTGGTTTGGGTACCCTGCCGGTGATGTGGAGCGTGGCTTTCTTTGGTAATTATGTAAGCCTCGGAATCCGGCAACGTATCCGAAAGGCCTACCCGTACATGATGATGCTGATGGCCTGCCTGCTGATATTACGCGGCATGGGCCTGGGTATTCCGTATGTAAGCCCGCAGGTAAAAACAGAAAAGACGGAGACGGTTGACTGTTGTGCCAAACCTGATGAATCTCAGGAAACGAGGTGATGGTAATCCTATATTCCAGGGGGCTTAAAAAATAGATTTGTAGCAGCCCTTACTGTATAAACGAAGGAGAATACGTTAAATGAAAGATATGGCTACTGTTGAAATACTGAAACCCGGGCAATTTGTACATGAGAACAAGACCTGGTTGCGCCTGCTGGAATTTTTCAAACAGGAAAATACGGTTTTAAAAAACCGGCTGGCAGAAGTATTGGATCATAAGAACAACAAGGAGTTCCTGGCACTGGCGGAACATTTCCAGAACCTGTTTATCATTAAAGACGAGTTCATTGATGAACTGCGGCATGATGTGAATGGGCAGGTGCAGGCACTGAGCAATAAAGAGCGGATGACATTGGATCAGAAAATCATCAAGAAGCAGGAAAAACTCCGCAATGAGCTGGAATACCTGGAAAAAGATTTCTCCAAGCTGAAGAATGATTTCAACCGCTACCTGTCAACCCACCTGTAATCTTAATTGAGCATGGCCGCCAGTTTCTTCTGGTTGGTAATGATGATGTTTCCTTCGGCGATTTCGATGAGTTTTTCACTTTTAAAATCACATTGTGTGCGGATGAGTGATTCCGTGGCGGTGCCGGCTATATTGGCCAGGTCTTCCCGGGAAATGTGCATCGAGAATTTATCCTGGCTCTCTTTCTGGTATTTGTTCTGCAGGGTGAGCAGGGCATCGGCTACCCGTTTGCGCAGGGAATTGTAGGCCAGGCCCAGCAGCTGGTTCTCTTTCTCTGAAATGTTTTTGGCCAGCAGCTTTATGAATTTATGTGTTACTTCCCGGTTGGTGAGCAGCAGGCTTTCAAATTCTTCTTTGGGAACAATGGCAACATCGCTGTCTTCAATGGCTTCGGCGGTTTCCTTGTATACCGTTTCTTCCAGCAGGGCGGTGTAGCCGAAGAAATCCCCTTCGTTAAAAAGGCCTACGGTGAGTTCCTTGCCGGCGTCATTGGTCTTGAATGTTTTTACTTTTCCCTTCTGGATATAATATAACCGGTTGGGGTGATTGCCTTCGGAATAGATCAGTTGTTTTTTCTTGTAATGGTTGATGTGCCGGTCGGCCGCCAGTTCCTTCAGGGCATTGTCGCCCCGGAAATCGTTCAGCATCTGCTGCATGCCGGCTGCATCGTTTGTATAATTTTTGGCCACCACTTCGGTCTTGCGCAACCTGCTTTCGATGGCGTTCATCAGTTCCACGTCGCTGAAGGGCTTGGTGATGTAATCATCGG
>DMRT01000021.1 GCA_003455235.1 Chitinophagaceae bacterium | reverse complement strand
GTTGATGCGGGCGCTGGTAAGATACACGAACGCCTGCATGCGGAAATTATCGTGCTGGTTGGCCGGTTTCGAAAACGTAAACCGTTCGAACCGTACCAGGTATTTATCAAAGTTTTTAAAGTTGCGCAGGTTGAAGTTGGCGGTAAGCAGGTTGTGCATGCCTTTGATGTAATGCCCCGTTTCCGCGGTGATCATCAGCGGCTCATTTTTGAACAGGTCGGCCCATTTGCGGCTGTAGCGGTAGTACATCAGGAAGTCCTGCCGGATAAACGCATACCAGCAGTAACTCTGGTACAGGTAAAGCAACTGGTAAAAGCCGCGGATCTGTTCGGGGTTGGGGGGCAGGTTTTCTTTAAAGAACTGCTTCACGCCCTTTTCATCCTTTTCATTGCGGGCATGGCCGTGTTTCACATACCATTGGTACAGCTGCAGGGCCAGGTTGGATAAGGCCGTGATCATGGTACGCTGTTCGTTCACTTCATTGGCCTCCTGCGTAAGCCGGTCGGCTGCCCCCTCGCCGCTGCGGGTGATGTGGAGGGTTTCAATCTTTTTTTCCAGGGAGATCACCTGTATCAGGAAACTCTCCTGGTGGTAGCTTTTGGCAAGGTCTTTCACCTTTTCCAGGATGCGCAGGCTTTGCAGGTATAGTCCTTTGTTGTACAGGATACGGGCATAATCGAGCTGCTCATGAAGCTGCAGGTCGATGCTGTCGGTGCTTTTCAGCAGTCGGAGACTGGCCAGCAACTCCTTGTACAGGTGGGCCTTTAGGTTGGCCAATTGCGGCTTTTCCACTCCGGTTATTTTCTTAAGAATCTGGGCTTCATTGTAGTCTTTGGCCTTATCAATGGCGTCAAAAAGCTGGATGATTTTGAGGTCCTGGCGGGAGGAACTGCGCTTGATATAGAGTTTAAAATGCCTTTTTTCGGCCTTTTCAAGCGATTTGATGAGCTGGAATAATATGTCTGCCGAGCGGTTGGACATCATAAACAAATTTAGCCAAAATTCTTTGTGGTAAAGGGTTTTGCTATTTACGGATCGTTTTTAACAGGGTATAATCCTTCTGAACTTGGTTAGGCGTATACAACCCCCTATCCTATTTTTGTTTCAGATAGTTGATCAATTCATACAGCAGGCAATCGCTAAAGGAAAACAATCAATCGTTAGGAGGCAATCTTAAAGCCCGGCACTGACAAGGTCAGTAAAGATTAGAACACAAACTCTTTCATATAGCAAGCAATCGTTAAAAAGTCACTCCGTTTCTACGGAGTGGCATTTTTTTATGCTGCAATGATAAGTAATAATTTGATAACAGCGCATTCTCTCTAAGGATTTTTTAATGTCCCCAATTACAACCGGGAACTCTTTAAATAACGAACAAGGAATATTGATCGGAGCCATTTACTTCCTGGTTCAATATTCCTTGCTCAATATTTATTCCTCAATTATTTTCCCAGCATCTTCAAAATTTCTTCCACCGCCCTGTCCACCTGCGGATCACGTCCGTTCAGTTTATCTTCAAACGTGTTGATCACTTTAATATCCGGCTGCACCCCGCTCTTCTCCAGGTCTTTTCCGTCCAGTGAATAACAGCCCCATCCGGGCATACGAACCGATGATCCATCCACCAGGCTTACCCCGCTGGTGAAAATGATCCAGCGATAGGTTTCATTGCCGATAATCTTACCCAGTTTCAGCGCTTTGAAACCGGCCGAGGTCATTTCTGCATCACTCAGCGACTGTTCATTGATGAGCAGCACTATCGGTTTATCGGACGGGGAGAAATTGGATTGCTGGGTAAGTTTTCCTTCCCGGTACTTCCAGTTCAGGTAGGTACGCTGGCTCAGGAACTTCAGCACCTCGTCGTGCACATTGCCTCCTGTATTGTACCGCAGGTCGAAGATAAGGGCATCCTTTTTATTCAGCTCCTGCGTCATATCAATGATAAACTGGTCCAGTTCACCCTGTCCCATGTTCTTCATGTATCCATAAGCAATCCGTCCCTTGCCTTTTTCATCCACCCGTTTCTGGTTATTATCGATCCACTCGTCGTACAGGTTATTAAACAGGGTGGCCTGCGGATGTACTTTCGCCGTTATGCTCTGTCCGCCGCGGCTGAAGGTCATACTCAGCTCCCGGTCAAGCGATGGCTGGGTGAAATAATAGTTGCGGTCTGTTTTATTGTCTACAGACTGGTCATTCACTTTTGTGAGCACATCACCGGGCCTGATATCCACTCCTTTTTTATCTGCAGACGAACGTTTCACCACGTATTTTACTTTATAAGGATCGTTTTCTTCAAAGATGACCCCTGTTTCCATGGTACGGTTGCTGAGGGCGATGTTCTCATCGTCTCCAAATGTACCGAAGCCCTGGTGTGATGAGTTCAGTTCGCCCAGCATATCATTCAGCATCACCCGGATATCGGCACGGGTATTCAGGTATGGAAGAAACTGTTTGTAGTAGTCCCTTGTTTTGGCCCAGTTCAGTCCGTGGAAATTTTCATCGTAATAATTCTCTTCCATCTGCGCCCATGCTTCGTCGAACATCTGGTCAAATTCAGCCGACAGGCTACGGCGGAAGGTGAAGCTGATGTTGATGGGATCCACTTTATTAGCATCAAGGCTCAGCTTGCTGATGGTTCCGTTGAACAGGGCATAGAGTTTATCACTCACTTCCACCACTTCGAAGCCAAAGGCGTTGTCGGTACCGGCGATCTTTTCTGTTTTATTCTGCTCAAAAGGTTCAATAACTGTTTTCCAGAGCGCATTCCGTGCTTCCCCGTGGTTGCTGGTATATAGTACCGTGGTTTTATCCCCCTTCTGGTAAACCCATTGCAGGAACTGGGCACCCAGGTTCGGACTGATCTGTTCCAGTCTTTCCATGATCAGGTCGGTATCGATGGTGATCGCCTTCGGATCTGCGGTTGCTTTTTTAGTGGTATCCTTCTTCTCGTCTTTCTTTTCTTCCTTGAAAAGTTCATTGTATTTATCCGAACGGAACGGTTCATCTATCTTTTCCAGCGGTACCCGGTAAACCCGGGCATTGGCCATGCCGAAGGGATAAGAAGGCTTCAGTCGCTGTGACGTGAAGTAAATGTATTTACCATCGGGCGACCAGATGGGGCCAGTTTCACTGATGCCCGTATTGGTCAGGTTGGTGGTTTTATTTTCCTTGATGTTGTGAACGAGAATATCCTGCTCAAAATTTCGAACTACGGTAAACAATACATACTCATCGTTGGGAGAAAAACCCGGGTCGCTGTTCTGGAAACCCCATATCTCATCTTTGGCGATGAGTTTGCTTTCGAGTGTTTTGGTATCCAGCAGCCGCACTTCATCCCGGCCACTCAGGTAAACGGCCTTGCTGCGGTTCTTATTCATCACGATCGCCCGGTTATTGCGTTTGTCGTTGGTAAGTTGTCTGGGATTGCCGGTGCTGTCGGCACGGATGGTATACCAGTTCGTGTATCCGTTCAGTGTTTGATTGAAGAGAAGGGTTTTGTTATCACTCATCCATTTTACTTCCCGTACCCGTTCGCCACTGCCCCGGTTGATCTCCTGGATGAATTTTCCTTCCATATCACTTACAAACAGCTCGCCCCGCGAAACAAATACCAGTTTCTTGCCGTCGGGCGACACATCGAATGCGGAGATGTTTCCACGTACATCAAAATCCTTTTCCTTGGGCAGGGTATTATTGCGGATGATGGAGATATTGAGTTTGCTTTCCCTGTCGGACTTTACATCATACAGCCATAGCTGGTAATCTTTTTCAAACACCACCTTGCCGCCATTGGCATTTACCTGCGGTGTTTTGATGGAAGAAGAAAACCTGGTCAGCGCTTTCTTTTTACCATTGTCGAGCACATACAGGTTGTATTCTCCATTGGCTTCATCAGAGATGAAATATACATTGCCATTCCGGTCAATGCTGGCGCCAAAATCCTTTCCTTCCCAATCAGTATATCTTTTATATTGTTTGGTCCGGAGGTTGTACGATTGGATATCGGGATTGAAGGGCCCCTTGTACCGCTTGCGCTGCACCTGGTTGCTGCTTTCCCAGGTATCGTTGAAGAAAATTTCCCCGGATGTGGGGTGTTCAAATAAATTATGATCAAACTGGAAAAAATAATTACCGAACACACGGATGGGTGTTCCGCCGTCGGCGCTTACCTTAAATCCGGCAACCTGCCCCATGCGGCCACTGTTGAAATAAATATATTTCGAATCCCAGCTCCAGCTGGTCACTTCATCGTTGCCGCTGTGCCAGGTAATTTGTTTCACTTCACCGCCGTTCACCGGCATTACAAATACATCGGAGTTGCCATACTGTCTTCCGCTGAAAGCAATCCATTTTCCGTCGGGGGAAACACGCGGACTGGTTTCGTAACCCTGCATGGCGGTCAAACGGGTGGCCTGTCCGTTACTTACATTTGCCTTCCACAGGTCGCCTTCAAAACTGAAAACAACGCTTTGCCCGTCGGGGGTTAAGCAGGGATTCGACAGGAAATAGGCACTGCCTTCCTGTGCAAGGGCTGATAAGGAAATAACGGAGAAATAAACGGATGCAAAAAACAGTTTCATTGCTGATGATTTAGGGCGTGAATATACGCCCGGAGCTATTTACAGCAATGCCGCTTATCGAAAACCTGCCGGGCTGTTTATTTTCCGAAAACCTTCTTCAGGATATCCGTAACCTGTGCAGCCGGGTCTTTACGGATCTTCTGCTCCTGCAGGCCGATGTTATAGAACAACCCGCTCAGCGCCCTTTCGGTTACGTAAGCAGTCAGGTCGGTATTCACCTGGTCTTTGGAGAAACGGTTATAGGCAGTAAAAACATCTTTCCAGTATTTGGTGGCGTCCATTTTCACCAGGGAAGTTTCAATCACCGGGCGGAATTTTTCGGTGAGTTGTTTGGTGGTAACAGATTTGAGGTAATCGGTGGCGGCAAAATCACCTCCGCGTAAAATTTTTAATCCATCGGAGATACTCATTCCTTTGATTGCATCCCAGAATATATTTCCTACACCGCTGGCGGCGTCTTCGGCAGCCCGGTTCATGGACAAAACCGCTTTATCGACCAGGCTTCCCATACCAAAGTTGCGGAGTGTTTTTTCCACTTTCTTTGCTTCTTCAGGCATTAATATTTTGATGGCGGCGTCTTTAAAGAACCCATCCATAGAACCGAGTTTTTTAGTGGAGCTGTCGGTTCCCACCCGCAGGGCATCTTTCAATCCGCTGATGATGTCTTCATTACTCAGGTTCTTCCCGTTTCCGGAAGTGGCTTGTCCGGCCTTATTGAGGATGTCCTTGATAAGCTGCGCCTGGGAAGTGTGAATGCTGATGATGGCCAGGGTAAAATAGAGTACAATCTTTTTCATAGTTTAAATTTGATCTTACCATACAAATATAAAGCCACCGATGCTAAGAAAGGGTTAATTTCTCGTTAGTGCCAATGAACCACATAGACACATAGAGAACATAGTCCCGATAGCTATCGGGATCACATAGCAGACGATCCTATGTGTCCTATCTTCCTATGTGGTTCGATCAAACTGAATTATTGCCTAAATTTGCCGCAAACGATCTGAATATGAAAAAATACTTCCTGCTGCTTGTCATCTGCTCCTCATTTATAGGACAAACCGTTGCCGAAGAAGGTATGTGGCTGCCACAACTCCTGCAAAGCCTGAATGAAAAACAAATGAAAAAGATGGGCATGAAGATCAATGCCTCGGATATCTATAACATCAGTAAGGGAAGCCTGAAAGACGCCATCGTGAGTTTTGGTGGCTTTTGTACGGCCGAAGTCATCTCCGACCAGGGCCTGCTGCTCACCAATCACCACTGTGGTTTTGATGCCATTCAGAATCACTCTTCGATCCAGAACAATTATATCCGCGATGGGTTCTGGGCATATAATAAAGACCAGGAATTGCGTAATGAGGGTTTATTTGCCACCTTCATCATCCGCATTGACGATGTTACGGCCGATGTGCTGAAAGGGATTACCGGAAGTATGACGGAAAAAGAACGGCAAAGTGCCATTGACAAAAACATTGCTTCCCTGAGATCTTCCACCAAAAAAGAAAATTACCAGGACCTGTTTGTGCGCTCTTTTTTTGAAGGCAATAAATACTACCTGTTTGTAACCGAAACATACCGCGACGTGCGCCTCGTGGGTGCGCCCCCTTCTTCCATCGGTAATTATGGAAAGGATACCGACAACTGGATGTGGCCCCGTCACACCGGTGATTTCAGCATGTTCCGCATTTATGCCGGTAAGGATGGAAAGCCTGCTGCCTATTCGCCCGATAATGTTCCCTACAAACCTAAACGCTCGCTGAGTATTTCTTTGGATGGGGTGAAAGAAGGAGATTTTACGATGGTATTTGGTTTTCCCGGGCGTACCAATGAATACCTGCACAGTGCCGCCATCGAACAAACCGTTCGTATGAGCGACCCGGCCAAGATCGCTATCCGTACCCGTGCGCTGAAAGTGATTGACGGTTTCATGAGAAAGGATGAGGAGATCAAGATCCAGTACGCCGCCAAATATGCCGGCATCTCCAATGCCTGGAAGAAATGGCAGGGTGAGGTGCTGGGACTTACCAAAACAAATGCCGTTGCAAAAAGGCAGGAACTGGAAGCAAGTTTTGAAAAGATCGTGATGCAGAAACCGGAATTCAACCTGGTGTACATAAACCTGCTGGCTGATCTCAAGAAAGCCTATACCGGTATTGAACCCTATGCCTATGCGCGGGATTATTTCACCGAGCTTTATCCAAGAATTGAGATACTCGGCGTGGCTTCGCAGCTGAACAGCCTGGTGAATGCGTTTGAAAAGAACGGCGAAGCCGGCTACAACAGCACCAAAGAAAAAGTGCTGGGTTCCCTGGAAGATGTTTTCAAGGAATACAACGTGAATGTAGACCAGAAACTTTTTGAAGCGTTGATGGAAATGTATGTAACAGATCAGAAGGACCCATACGTATCCCCCCTGTTTAAGGACATGCTGATGCAAAATGGGAACAGTTATGCCAAAACAGCGGCCGACTTCTATTCCAAAACAAAATTCAGTTCTTTGTCGTCTGTAAAAACGCTGCTTACCGGCAATGCAAAAGACGTATGTGATGCCATCAAAGCCGACCCTGCCCTGCTGCTTGCTGCCGATATGCAAAAGACTTACAGCACGAATGTAACGCCCAGGCTCAGCGAACTCCAGGCGAACATCAACCAGTTGCAACGCACTTACATGCAGGCGCAGATGGACGTATTCTCACAAAAGTCGTTCTATCCCGATGCCAACAGCACCCTGCGGGTAACGTATGGAAATGTAAAACCCTACACACCGCGTGATGCCGTAAAATTTGATTTTTACAGCTACATGGATGGTGTAATGGAAAAATACAAGCCGGGTGATTATGAATTTGATCTCCCCAAAAAACTGGTCGACCTCTATCATAAAAAAGATTTTGGAAGGTATGGAGTAAATGGGCGCCAGCCGGTATGCTTTATTGCCGCCAACCATACCACGGGTGGTAATTCCGGCAGCCCGGCCCTGGATGCCAATGGCAACCTGATTGGACTTAACTTTGACCGGGTATGGGAAGGAACGATGAGTGATATCAATTACGATCCCAGCATCTGCCGTAATATCATGGTTGATATCCGCTATGTGCTGTTCATCGTTGATAAATTTGCCGAAGCAAAGAACATCATCAGTGAACTGAAGCTGGTGAGTAAGAAGGTAAAATAAGTTATAAAGTAATTAAAGCAGAACTTGATCATAAAACCTGCATACGCACATTTCTACAGGCTCTCAGCCTATGTGTCCATTATGATGAATGGAACTTCGAAACGCATGCCTAAGCCCCTGAAGGGGTTTAAAGAGGATGCCTGTCCGGGCTCTTTTCTTTTTTAATCTTTCATTTCTAAAACAACCAAAATTCCGCAGGGCGATGGTCCTTGCAGGGTTTTGGGGCAAATACATACTTATGCAAATAGCAATTTTAGGCGCCGGCATGGTAGGTCGTGCCATTGCCATCGACCTGGCAGGCAATCACCAGGTTACTTCTTTCGACATCAGCGAACATTCATTAAAAATTCTTTCGGCAAAGAATAAAAATATCAAAACCATCCAGGCCGACCTGGGCAATTATGCGGCATACAATTCCATGCTGGGCGGATTCGATTACGTGGTTTCAGCCGTACCCGGCTTTATGGGATACAAAACACTGGAAGCAATCATCCTCGCCAAGAAAGACGTAGTGGACATTTCCTTCTTCCCCGAGAATGCACTGGATCTTGATCAACTGGCCAGGCAAAACAATGTAACTGCCATTGTAGATTGCGGCGTGGCTCCCGGCATGAGCAACCTTATCCTCGGTTACCATAATGAACGAATGACGATCACCGATTTTGAATGCATGGTTGGTGGTTTACCAAAAAAAAGAACCTATCCCTTCGAATACAAAGCTCCCTTCTCACCTGTTGACGTGCTGGAAGAATATACCCGCCCGGCCCGGTACGTGGAGAACGGGCATATCGTAACCAAACCTGCATTGAGTGATGCCGAGCTCATCGATTTTGAAACCGTGGGAACCCTGGAATCATTCAACACCGATGGATTGCGTTCCATTTTATTCACCATGGGGCATATCCCCAACATGAAAGAAAAAACGCTGCGCTATCCCGGCCATATCCACCTCATGCAGGGATTGATCAAGGCAGGATTCCTGGATACGTCTGCCATTCATGTAAAAGGACATTCTATTTCCCCCATGGAATTCACCTCGGCGTTGTTATTTGACCAATGGAAGCTGGGAGAAACAGAAGAAGAGTTTACCCTGATGCAGATAAAAGTGAGTGATGCACAGAAAACAATCTGTTACTACCTGTATGACGGGTATGATGAAGTCACCCAAACTTCATCCATGAGCCGCACCACCGGCTATGCGTGCACGGCAGCACTGAATATGCTTGCCCGGGGTTTGTTTACAACCAAAGGCGTTTTCCCTCCCGAGCTGGTGGGAAAGGATGAAGCCTGCTTCCGTTTCATACTGGATTACCTGGCCGAACGGAATATCCATTACCGCAAAACAGAAACCAGACGCACACTTAACTAAATATTTACAATCTTTCGGAGACATGGGCAGGGAGCTACCAAACAGTTCCCTACTTTTGTCCATATTTTAAAACCCGTATGAGGAAATATTCTGTATTGGCCATACTGATTGTTTTGGCAGCCTGTACAAACGGCGATAAGGAAGAAGAAACGGTGGACAACTCCGTGAAACCGGTGCCCGTACCTGCCATCAATTACACCATTATTTCGCAATACCCGCATGACACCAGTGCGTACACACAGGGCCTTGAACTGTATAAAGGCAAAATGTATGAAGGCACGGGTGACTACCGTAACTCCCATTTACGCATTACCGATCACAAGACCGGCAAAGTGGAGAAGAAACACGTAATGGGAACCGATTCAATCTTCGGGGAAGGCATTACTATTTTCAACGGTAAACTTTACCAGCTCACCTGGCAAAGCCATACTGTATATGTGTACGATGTAAAGAACATTGATAAACCTGAAAAAACATTCCGCTGGCCATATGATGGCTGGGGGCTTACCAACAACGGAAAATACCTGATCATCAGCGATGGCACGCCGAATATGTATTTCGTGAACCCGGATGATTTCCGGGTAATGAATACCATCCGGGTGGAAACCAGTTCGGGGCCTGTAAACTACCTCAACGAACTGGAATACATCAATGGTTTCATTTATGCCAACGTGTACGAATCGGATTATATCCTCAAGATCGATCCCGAAAGCGGTAAAGTGGTGGGCAAAATGGACCTGCCCGGCCTGGAAGAAAAATATTTCCCCAACCAGGTAAAACCCGACATGGGTTATGTACTCAACGGCATTGCATACGACAGTGCATCAAAGAGCATGTTCATTACCGGCAAGAAATGGCCGAAGATGTTTGAAGTGAAGTTGAATTGATGCCGGATGCTGGATTCCGGATCATTTGCCAATGATGTAGATTACCGAACTGCATTTTTTTGTGCTTCCTATTGCCTTCAGGTTGGAAAGAAAGCCATTGAAAACGGCCTTGATAATATTCCCTTTGCCGTTTTTATATTTCTCACTTAACATACTTACATAAAAACTGTCGAACCACATCGGTTTTACAGCAACGAATTTCAGCCCATGCATGATCACCAGTTTTTCCATGCTCAGCGGCGAAAAATGATAGAGGTGTCGTGGCACATCCCAGGCCGCCCAGTTTTCGCCATAGGCACCGGCATCCCCGGATGTATAATTAGGTACGGCAATAAACAGCTTGCCGTTTTTGGTAAGCAGGTTCGTTATTTGTTTCATGTATTCATGCAACTGGTGTACGTGTTCCAGTACATGCCACATGGTGATGGCATCATAAGAGTCCGGCGTTAATTCAAATAGCCGGTTGGGTTCCTGCGGATTGATATTGTATAATTCCACGGCCTTTACCCGGGCGGCGGCATCGGGTTCAAGCCCGGTGATGGTCCACCCGGCCGATTGCATGGTATGCAGGAAGGCGCCCGTACCGCATCCGATATCGAGCAGGTTTCCTTTATGGATTCCGGTAGCATTGCTTACCAATTTTCGTTTGGATGCCAGGGTACGTTTGCGAACGATGTGGTAAAGGTTGTTGATGATGCCTTGCCGGGTATCGCTGTGAGAAATATAACCGGCTGATGCATAGTAAGCGCCGATGTTCTCCTGCCCGGGCACATCCTGGGTAAAGCGTGCGCTGCATGCGTTACAATGCCATATGGGAAAAGCTTCCTGTGATACGGTATGATCCTTTGCTTCTAAGGCAGGTTGTATGGAATTGCTCCGGCAAAGGGGGCAGCTGCTGTAATGGATCATGCAGATCAGGGTTTAATGGAATTTCCAAAAAAGGAAGCGTTGGCGGCACTACCGGAGTATATGATGAGCATTAGCAATGCCAGTGCTGCCAGTACAATAGCCCAGATCCACCAGCGGTCCTTTTTCACTTCTTCCTCCGTAAAATATTCTGTCATCATCGTATTCGTTGTTTCCTTGTCCCCTACCAGCATGCTATGCTCGGCATTGGGATGAATGACCCGGATGGCGGTAACCGGCTGCACAAAAGCCGCTGGTATTTCTTCCTGTTCAAAAATGGTATTGCCGTTCTCATCCACAAAAAAACTGCCGATACCAGGCAGCGCCGCTTTGGCATAATGCCTGATCTCCTGCTTAAGCTGTGCTGAAAAATCGTGGAGCAAACCGGTGACAGCTGCTTCATCCTGTTTGGTTCTTTTGGCAATGTAACTCACCAATCCGGCTGCATTCATTTCTTTATCAATAAATCGGATAACGGGTGAAGGAGCAGTAACCAGGTGATTGGTAAAATCAGATTCAGCACCCGATACAGATACCGACAGGGAACCAAAGCCCGGGATGGGACAGTTCTTGTGCTGGAACAGATAAGAAGCGATCAGTTGCTGCATAGCGGGTTGTTATGGCAAAGATATAGCCTGCAACCGGGACCGGCAAATGCAGAACGGGATGCAGGAACCGGCGTTAATAAAAAAACCGGCTGAGTGCATCAGCCGGTTGTGTGATAGGGTACGGTATTAAAAATTCACCCGAACGCCACCAAGGAGATTCAATCCCAGCACCTCGTAGTTGTGCCAGCGTTCGTATTTAGTATTGAAAATATTATTCACATCCATCCAGGCGGTAAACATTTTGCTGATCCTGAATTCAATACCGGCGCTGAAATCGGAGCCCGGTGCAAACACCCTGCTCACATTTCCTTTCTCCAGGTAATGGCCGCCACCAAATGCATAGAAGTCGGCTTTCAGTAACACCTGCTTGATGGCCCACCAGCGTAATGAACTGGTAAATTCCATCGGGATGGTGCTCCAGGCCTTGGCGTTGCGCTTCATACCTGTATAACCGTTGAACGTAAGTCCGGCGGTAACGGTGAATTTGTCCTGGTTGATATAACTCACATCGCCATGAACACGCAGGTTGCGTACGCCGGTTTCATTGCTGATGTCAAATGCCTTTCCATCGGTCGCTGTATCGTTGATAAAGAAGGGCAGGTTGGTGTAGGTGACAAGTCCGGCCTTTGCATTGAAGTTGAAATGTTTGCCCAGTGTTGCTTTGATTCCGCCGTAGTATTCCACTTCCTTCGTGTTCAGTTGGGAAGTAAGTGTTTTCAGGTAAGGGTTGATGGCAGAAAGGTTGCGGTAGGTATTTTTTGTAACCTTTCCGATCCATCCGGCCTGGAAGGCAAACACGTTTTCAGCAATCTGTGCTTCGGCATATACGTTGGGAAGCCAGACAAACTTCCCGTTATCCCAGGTAGGAATTAACCCGCCGTTGATGCTGAATCTTGGCGTGGAAAAGATGATTGAAGGGGCCACAGAAAAAACGTTGTTATTAAGTTTGATGTTCGGGAAAACGTCTTTGGTGGTGTACGAGGTGATATCGGCCTTGCCTTCCACCCTGAATTTGAATACCTCACCGAATTCCTTTTCAACCGGAATGTTCAGCATGGCGGATGTTTCGGCCAGTTTATTCACGTTGATGAAGTTGCTTATTTCCAGACTGGGGTTATAATTGATGCCGTACTCACCGGTAATGGTGTTCCGGATACCGGCTTTCACGGCAAATTCCTGGAACTGCTGGCGTACGTCTTTTCGGGTATATTTATACAGGCCGCTGTCGTACCCATAGAGGAAGTTCTCATGCATGCGTACATTGATGCCGGCATACACTTCATTCTTCGGCAAAAAATAACTGCCGGTGGCTTTTACATTCAGCCGGCTGTAATCCTGGTAAAGCAATTTTCCTTTGGAAGAAATGTAATCGGCATATATATTGGCCAGGAATTTCTTTCCATTGCCAAAACTGAAACCGGCGCTTACAAAGGGTGTGGAGAAATTGCCATAACCCACTTTCACAAAATTCCGCAGGCCCAGGTAAAGGTTGGTATCCTGTTGCAGTGCAAGCGGTTTAAGGGGAATGGGTTGATAGGAATAAAACAGGTTTTGCGCCGGGATATTATAGGTGAGGTTGGGATGCGTGGTATCCGAGCTCAGATGAGAGGCAGAGAAATTGATCTTCACTGCATTCCTCAGTACTGGTTTGTACGACGATGTGATGTCAATGGTGGTCGTTTTCTTCTTCACAGTTGTATCCTTTTGCGCCCTGGTAAGAACGGGCAACAGGCAGGAAGCAATCAATAGCAGAATAAATGCAGGAACAGCCCCGTGCCTTTTTGATTTATCTCTTTCCGTAACCGGAACGGCGATGGGCTGTTGAACATTGAACGTTGAATATTGATTATTGAACATTTTCATTTTTGTCATTTTGGGTTTCCCGGGTATTAATTTCCAGCCACTTTGCTTACGGCTTTCTCTTCTTCGATGGCTTTATTCAGTTTATCCTGTGCCTCCTGTTTTAATTCTGGAATAACGGCATTTTTGGCCACGCTTTCATAGGTGGCTTTGGCATTGAAATAATCTTTCTGCTGCATGAAGATGTCGCCCAGCAGTATATAACTTTTCGTCACCCACAGGTCATACGAACCAGTTTCCTTAATCACCAGCAGGGCGGCTTTTTCTGCAGCGCTTAAATTATTGGTGCTGAACTGGCAGGCGGCAATTTCGTAGCGGGCTTCGGCGCCCCAGGCCGATTTGTTGATGGCAGCACATGATTTAAACGAAGTGATGGCGGCGGCACAGTTATTATTCACCTGCTGGCTCTTACCCAATACCAGGAAGGCGATGGACCGGTCATCGGTACTCAGTCCTTTTTTGGTAAGCAGGTTGTTGGCGGCTTCATTGGCCTTTGTATAATCCTTCAGCTGGTAATAACAGCGCACCAGTCCACGCAACGCTTCCAGCTGGTTATCCTGGTTTACAGCATTGCCGGTGAGTGATTCAAAATATTTTTTGGCACCCGCATAATCTTTCAGTTCAAAATAGTTGATGCGGGCGGCTTCCAGCGTGGCCTTTTCAAAATACCTGTTCACTCCTTTGCTGTTCACATAATCGTATCCGGCCAGTGCATTCCGCCAGTCTTTGTTTTTCAAATAACATT
>DMRT01000089.1 GCA_003455235.1 Chitinophagaceae bacterium | reverse complement strand
AGCTCACCACGCTGATGGCAAAGGTGGAAGAGCTGAATGCCTGGAATTTTGAAAGTGAGCTGAAGCAGATCCTGGGCCGGCTAAACCTGCATCACCTGAATGAACCGGTGCGTAACCTGAGCGGCGGCCAACGCAAGCGGGTGGCCCTGGCGCAGGCATTGATAGAAGCGCAGCTGCACGAAGGGAAATGCCTGCTTATCCTGGATGAACCCACTAACCACCTCGACGTATCCATGATTGAATGGCTGGAAGATTATTTATCCGCACAGAAAGTAACCCTGCTTTGTGTAACCCACGACCGGTATTTCCTGGACGCCGTGTGCAACGAGATACTGGAGATGGACGAAGAGAAAGTATACGTGTATAAAGGCAACTATGATTATTTCCTGGAGCAGAAAAGCCTGCGGCAGGAAGTGCAGGCAAGCGAACTGCAGAAAGACAGGAATATCTTCCGCAAGGAACTGGAATGGATGCGCAAACAGCCCAAGGCCCGCACCACCAAATCAAAATCACGGCAGGATGCCTTTGCAGAAATTGAGGAACGGGTAAACCAGCGACGGGAAGAGGCCGAAGTGAGCCTGCAGGTGAAAATGACCCGGCTGGGAGGAAAAGTGCTGGAGATGAAAAAAGTGTACAAGAATTACGGCGATAAAATAATCCTGAAAGGATTTGATTATACATTCAAGAAAGGAGAACGCATCGGCATCGTGGGAAAGAACGGCATCGGCAAATCCACCTTTTTAAAGATCGCCCTGCAGCAGGAAAAACCCGACAGTGGGAAAATCAACCACGGCGATACGGTGGTGTTCGGCAATTTCAACCAGGAAGGATTGCAATACAAAGAAGACAAAAGGGCCATCGAATACGTAAAAGACTTCGCTGAATTTTTTCCCACGGCCGACGGTTCCAAAGTCTCCGCTTCGCAGTTCATGGAAAAATTCGGGTTCACCGGTGAACAGCAATACACCCCGCTGAGCAAACTGAGCGGAGGTGAAAAAAGAAGACTGCATTTATTAAGCATCCTGTTCCGCAATCCCAATTTCCTGATCCTGGATGAGCCCACCAACGACCTCGACCTGCAAACCCTCCGTACCCTGGAAGAGTTTTTGCTGGAATTTCCCGGCTGCATCCTCATTGTTAGTCACGATCGCTATTTTATGGACCGCATGGTGGATCACCTGTTTGCCTTTGAAGGGAACGGGGTAATCAGGGATTTTCCCGGCAACTACAGCCAGTACCGGGAAGCGGCGGAAAAAGAATTGACCGTTGACCGTTCTTCATTGGCCGACAAACAGAATAACAATCCCAAGACCGAACAGCAACCAACGAACAACGATCAACGCAAATTAAGTTTCAAGGAAAAATACGAGTTTGAACAACTGGAAAAAGAGCTGCCGCAACTTACCCACGAAAAGAAATTGCTGGAAGAAAAAATGAACAGCGGAGCCATGCCTTACGACGAATTACAAAAAGCAGCTGAACGCATCAGCGTGATCTCCCGGCTCCTTGATGACAAAGAAATGCGCTGGCTCGAACTCAGCGAACGGATCTGAAATCAACTCAGCGGAATGCGTACGGTAATGCAGGTTCCCACCCCCGGGCTGGAATCGATGAGGCAATCGCCTTTCAGCATATATGTACGTTCTTTGATCCCCAGCAACCCGAACGTATGCGTATGTTGTTTAGCCGTTGCGTCAAATCCCACGCCGTCATCCTGCACGGTCAGGTGCACTTCGTCTCCTTTGCGGATTACAGTAATTGATACGTTGTTGGCGCCGGCATGGCGGGCAATATTGGTAAGCGATTCCTGCAGGATACGAAACAGGCTGATGGCGATGTTCGGGTGAACGCCGCTGTCGTCGAATTCATTGGTATAGCCGATGGCAATGCCCAGCCGTTTGCCAAATTCTTCAATCTGCCATTCAATGGCCGCATTCAGTCCCAGGTCATCGATCATGCTGGGCCTTAATTCGGTAACTATATGCCGGATCGACCGTACCGCCTGGGCAATGAGGTTGATGGCGTCGTCAAATTTGTTGTTTACTGCTTCGTCTTCGTGCTGCACCTTTTTTTTCAGCCAGCTGATGTCCATCTTCAGCCCTGTGAGCTGCTGGCCAAGTTCATCGTGAATTTCCCGGGCAATCTTTGAACGTTCATCTTCACGTACCTGCTGCAGGTGTGTGCTCAGTTCCTGCAGCTGCCCGGTGCGGTCATTGAGTACATCATGACTTTCTTTAAGCAGTTCCAGCGCCTGCTTGATAGTGGTAACATCGGAAATGGTTCCGATATAACCGGTAATCAGGCCGTCGTTGCCTACGAGTGGCACGGCCCGGCCATTCACCCACCGCAGCTGCCCGGCTTTGTTGATAATCCGGTATTCAGAAAAGGAAGGTTCCCCCTTATGTGATTTGCTGTGCCAGCCGGCCACCTGTTCTTCCCGGTCATCTGGATGTATCATATTCATCCATTCGCCCTTCATGGCTTCTTCATAACTGAGCCCGGAATATTCCATCCATGCTTCATTTACGTACGTGGTGTTGCCATACGCATCGGTTTCAAAAATTCCCACCGGCGCCGTACTGGCCAGGGTGCGGAAACGGAGTTCACTGCTGCTGATCTGCTCTTCGGCCTTTTTCTTCTTGCTGATGTCGATAATGGCAAAAAGCCAATGTTCCTGCTTCCGGATATGAATCCGTTCGGTGGAAATGAGGATAGTAATTTTTTTTTCCTTCCTTGATGTGAAGGGAAGTTCTATGTTGGAGAGCCGGCCGGTTTCGGTCATCTGCTGCCACATGTCTTTTACAAATTCAGGATCCATCAGGCCCAGCTCCGAACCTGTTTTGCCGATGGTTTCGCTTCGCTCCAGTCCCATCAGCTCCAGCAAATGATCATTGATATCGGTTACCCGGTGATCGGCATCAGTGAGTATCATTCCCACCAGGCTGTTGTGAAAGAGTTTTAAGAATTTCTCATCCGCTTCCATTATCGGTTGTTTACAGGTTTTAGTTGTGCAATGAATGGCGGGCCGTCCGGCTGAAAACAGACGTAAAAGATACAGTTAATTTGCAGAATTCCGGCTTCGTCAATGCAGGTTTTCTGCACGCAGCGGCCATGCCTGCATTTTTCAGGAATGATTCTGCACCGGTTACTTTGACCGGTGAATTAAATAATTTAACTATCTTACTATTCCACCGATGCTGCATTTATGAAAGAACGTTTTTACTCGCTGGATGTATTCCGCGGAAGTACCGTGGCGCTGATGATACTGGTGAACAACCCGGGCAGCTGGTCGCATATTTTCCCCCCGCTGGAACATGCGGCCTGGCATGGCGTAACCCCTACTGACCTGGTATTTCCCTTTTTCTTATTTGCCGTGGGCAATGCCATGGCTTTTGTAATGCCCCGGATTGAAGCAGCCGGTGAGGGAGCTTTCTGGATTAAAGTAATCCGCCGTTCGCTGCTCATATTCCTGATCGGTTTATTTTTAAACTGGTTCCCCTTTGTAAAATATAACGAGGCGGGCGATGTGGTGATGAAGCCTTTTGAAACGCTCCGCATCTTTGGCGTGTTGCAGCGCATTGCCGTGAGCTATTTCTTCGCCACCGTGATCGTTCATTTTTTCAAAGTGCGTGGATCTTTTGTAGCCGGTGCCTTCATCCTGCTGCTGTACTGGTTCCTGTGCATTGCCGGCAACCCGGCTGATCCGTTCAGCCTCAGCGGCTGGTTCGGAACAGGCATCGATAAAACCGTACTGGGCGAAAAACACATGTACCATGGTGAAGGCGTGGCCTTTGACCCCGAAGGCCTGATGAACAGCCTGGCAGCCATTGTGCAGGTGATATTGGGTTACCTGGTGGGTAATTATATTCTGCAGAAAGGTAAAACAGCAGAAATGCTCAGCGGGCTTTTTGTAGCCGGTTGCGTACTGGTGTTTGCCGGTTTTTGCTGGGACATGGTATTCCCGATCAATAAAAAAATATGGACCAGCAGCTATACTATTTACACTACAGGCCTGGCCATACTGGTATTATCGGTGATGATCTGGCTGATAGAATTTAAAAACAGCCGGGGATGGTGGAGCCGGTTCTTTGACGTGTTTGGCAAGAATGCGCTCTTCATTTTTGCCATGAGCGCCCTGATCCCAAAAACACTCTGGATGATCCGCATCGAAAACGGCGTGAATGATGCCGGTAAACCCAGCTACCAGAACCCCCTGGGCTGGTTCTATGAAACCATCTGCAAACCGGTTATCCCCTCAGACCCGAGGATAGGTTCGCTGATCTATGCACTTTGTTTTATCGCCATGATGTGGTTCCTGGCCTGGCTGCTCGACCGGAAGAAGATCTATATTAAAGTGTAGTCATTCAATATTTACTCCGGGTATTCCGTTTACATTCATATAACCCTTTTGCGGTGATTAAACTTCGCGACTAAGACCCGTCTAATGCGAAACCAATCTTACATGAGATCAACTGCTGCTCTTTCCCTGGCTTTGCTGCTGTTTATTTTTTCCTGTAAAAAAACAGATTCCTTCAGCACCCTAAATACCGGCGGGGGAACCAGCACTCCAACATCCGTGGCCAAGCCCAAAGGTATTTTCTCCAGTTCGGGAAGTACTTCTGCAACGGTGCTCAACCACGCCGAAAGCAGGGGTGCACTCATCCGTCTTTTCTGGAAAGACATTGAACCCACCGAAGGGGTTTTCAATTTCACCGCACTCGACAACCAGATCAACTCCGTAAAGGCAGCAGGGAAAAAATATTCCCTCGGCATACTGGCCGGCGGCATCGGCAGCCCCGACTGGCTGATCACTCAACATGGCGCTCCTTATTTTGATTACCTTTTCCAGGGTCAGACTTATAAACTCCCGCTGATCTGGGATGCTACGGTACTCACGTACCTGGGCAAGCTGGCGGATAAACTGGCGGAAAGATATAATAATGACACCTCCCTCCTGCTGGTATACATTCCGCAGATGACGGTCAACGGCGTGGAAGGTCATCTCAACGGGTTCAATCAAACCGCTTTTGCCAATGCGGGTTATACTGAAACAAAGTGGATCAATGCTTCGATACAAAATGCCAAAAAATTCGCAACAGCATTTACCAATAAAGCCCTCGCATTTGAAGTGCACGACCTGTTCAACTCCAGCACTCCTGCCTCTTCGATCATTACTAATTTATGGAATGATGCTGCACTCAATCACCGGGTAGGCGCCGCCATGTGGTGGATCTCGGGCAATAACACCTACCAGCCCAACATCATCACCCTGCTGGAAAATTTTCCGGGTGATATTTATTGCCAGGTGATCGACCGTTCGGATCATACCAGCAGCTTTCCGGGCGGGGATTATAGCAAAGTATTTGAACAGGCAAAGAGGATCAGGGCCCGCTATATCGAACCCTGGGATTATGAGTTTGGTATTTCCGCCTGGAATACACTTTTCCATGATTTCAATATCTATTCCGATACACTTAAAAAATACTGATGCGATACCAGACGACTAAAACAAATATTTAACAGCCACACAATTGATTTCTTTATAGCTTGCCGCATGGCCAATTCCACTTCCAAACACATCCTGGGCACCGCGGCCAACCTGCTGGGGTTTTGTCTTTTTGTGATTACCTCATTACATGCCTCCAATAAAGCGGCTTCAAGCATTATTGATGAAATCACCACCAGTATAGCTTTCTTCCTGTCTCTCTCCTGCTTGTTCTCCTTTATCTCCATCCGCACCCAGGACCCCGCCAGGGAAGAACGGCTGGAGAAGGTTGCTGACTACCTGTTTGTTCTGTCACTGGTGGGTATCATTATTATTATCCTGCTTCTTTTTCTGAACATCATCCACTAAATACGGGGGTTTCTTTTATTTACCGGAGCCGTGGATGATTATTAAAAAAATCGTTCCTTTATCATGACAGCAGCTGCATGAACGGCTGCCGATACCATGACCTTAACCAAAACGGCCAAGTTACTTTTACTGGGTGCCAACATCTGGTACTTCGGGGAAGGCATGATGGGCCCTCTCTTCGCAGTTTTTGCAGAAAAGGTGGGAGGCGATATACTCGACATCACCTGGGCATGGGCCACCTACCTGGTAATAACCGGGCTGCTGTATATCCTGGTTGGAAAACTGCTCAACAACAAAACCTACAAGGCCCGTGTGATGGTTGCAGGTTATACACTCAACGCCCTGTTTACTTTTGGTTACCTGCTGGTGGACTCTCCTGTCAAATTATTTCTGGTACAGGCCGGGCTGGGTATTGCCGAAGCAATTGGTACGCCGGCATGGGATGCATTGTATGCAAAAAACCTGCACGAAGAGATGGATTCATATGCCTGGGGACTTTCCACGGGTCAGTCGCAGATTGTAACGGGCATTGCATTCGGACTGGGTGGTCTGATTACACATTATATTTCATTTGAAGCGTTGTTCATCTGCATGGGAATAATTCAACTG
>DMRT01000209.1 GCA_003455235.1 Chitinophagaceae bacterium | reverse complement strand
AATTTATTGTTATTGCATATTCCGTTTGTGGAGCAGACACTTATCTTTGCAGCGTTTTTGCCATGGCGTGCATGGACAGAACGGCTACAAATACCCACTAGTGATGACTGATCTTTCAACATTTGATCCTAATTCGGTTGGCAATCCCAACAACAACATTTTTGGTTTACCTTTTTCAGAAGAAGAAGCAAGGCTCGTGATACTGCCCGTTCCCTGGGAAGTAACAGTGAGTTACAATGCCGGAACAGCCCGGGCACCGGAACACATTTTTAAATCGAGCCTGCAGGTAGACCTGTACGACCCGGAAGTGAAGGACGGCTGGAAGCAGGGATTCTTTATGCGTTCCTGTGATAAGAAAGTGCTGATGAAAAGTGATTACCTGCGCAAGGAAGCGGAACTGTATATTAACTACATCGCCCAGGGCGAGGAAGTGGCCGATAATAAATTCATGTGCAAATCACAGAAAGAAATTAATGAAGGCAGCCTGTTCCTGAACAACTGGGTGTTTGAACAAACAAAAGAACTGCTCGGCAAAGGAAAACTGGTGGGCCTGCTGGGAGGCGACCACAGTACGCCGCTGGGTTACTTTAAAGCCATTGCTGAAAAGCATGGTGATTTCGGCATCCTTCAGATTGATGCACACTGTGACCTCCGCAAAGGGTATGAAGGATTTAAATATTCGCATGCCTCCATTATGTACAATGCGCTGGAAGAAATTCCGCAGCTGAAAAAACTGGTGCAGGTGGGCATCCGGGATTATTGTGAAGAAGAAGTACAATACATCCAGTCCAGCAACGGACGGGTGGTTACCCATTTTGACAAAGACATCAAGGAGCGCCAGTATGAAGGCACCAGCTGGCAGCAGATCTGCAACGGCATCATCGATGAACTGCCCGAAAAAGTGTTTGTGAGTTTTGATATCGACGGGCTTGATCCCAAACTTTGTCCGCATACCGGCACCCCGGTACAGGGCGGTTTTGAAACCGAACAGGTATTCTATCTTTTCAAAAAACTGATACAAAGCGGCCGTAAACTGGTGGGCTTCGACCTAAATGAAGTGGGTGTAAGCCACGATGAATGGGATGAGAACGTGGGGGCAAGGTGTTTGTTCAGGCTCTGCAACCTGATGATTGCTTCAAACCCTGCCTGATGCAGTACCGCTTCATCCTTACCGATAATAACCAACGTTCTTTCCGGGCATTTACCTGGTTCTTGTTTTTTATGCAGCTGGCAGCGGCGGGTGTACTGGCCTTTAATGCTGGTGAAAAAAATACGAGGCTCGGGTTGTATGTGCTTATGATCCTGTACGTCGGGCTTTTTATTTCCATGCATATATCCGGTCCGGAAAAAAGAAAACAGGAATTGTTTAATGCAGCGTTGGGCGCCGTATATGCTTTTTTCTGGATGAAATATGTTGGTCTCATGGCCCTGCTCATCTTTGCAGCCATCTATCTTTTCATACTATTTGTTCAGCAGCAAAAAACAATTGTTGGCATTTCCGGATCCGGTGTACACATAAAAAAGATTTTCAAAACCGTATTGTATCCATGGGATCAATTGGACAATGTGATTTTGAAAGACAATGTGCTTACCATCGATTTTAAGTCGAATACGATCATACAGGCGGACCTCGCCGGAGAAAATGAAGCAATCAATGAAACGGATTTCAACCGTTTTTGTAAGGAACAATCAGGAAACAAGGCCTAACTTGCACCGTAATTACATGCTGAAAGAAAGTCCTTATATACTATACTCCGACGGCAACGGAAATATTTTCGAAGACACATCATTATTTGTTACCGGCCGCAGCGGATGGGATGCATTGCCCGTTCCGGCCGATGAATGGATTGAACTGCCGGAAGGCGGCAACCTATATGAGCTACCCGGCCGCAAAGGAATCGGTATTGATGTGCAGACGGGGGAGATGCGGCTTTGTGAAAAAGGCTGGGCCGTGGCGGCGTTCATTCCGCCGGCGCATACCGGGCTGTACATGGCTGCCTACGAAACAGAAAAGAATGCACCCACGCTTCCCCTGTTTTGTTATACCGCTGCCGGATGGCATGATGGCAGGATCTATGTTCCTGCCGTGCGTATTGAACAGGATATCCGCCAGGATTGCAGCGGCTATGATACAAAGAAAATAAACAGTGGTGCAAAAGATTTGCTGAAAGCTTATCCACATAACAGGCTTGTAAAGCATTTAATGGAAAATTGCTGCATGACTTACAATTGCCCGGCCGCAAGAAATTTCGCCATGGGCAGGTGGGAATGTCCTGTTCCGTCATCTCCGGCCTGCAATGCTAACTGTATTGGGTGTATCAGTTTTCAGCCGGCCGAAGAAACAATTGTAAGCACACAGGACAGACTGACATTTAAACCAACAGCAGAAGAAATAACAGAGTTTACAGTACCGCATCTTGAAACAGCGCCTTATCCAATTGTAAGTTTTGGGCAGGGCTGCGAGCGGGAACCTTTGTTAATGTGGGAAACAATACGTGACAGTATTATTGAAATAAGAAAGCATACAAACCGGGGAAGTATCAATATTAATACAAACGGAAGCAAGCCGGATGCAGTGAAGATATTATGTGAAGCAGGCTTAAACAGTATAAGGGTAAGCACCAATTCTGCAAGGGAAAAGATATATACCCCGTATTACCGGCCCAATAATTATCCCGACGGCAGCCACCAGTTGTTCAACTACCAGTGGCTGTTGAAGCAGGGAGTGCTGAAGCTCGAACACCTGAGCACGGCCCGCCGCCCGCTGGAGACCACGTTCGCGGCGCTGGCGGCCGAGCACCGC
>DMRT01000284.1 GCA_003455235.1 Chitinophagaceae bacterium | reverse complement strand
CGTTGCGGATGTCGATGCCGGTTGGACAAACCCGTACGCAGGCAAAGCAGTCGATGCAGTCACCCTGCCTCACAATCGCTTCCATTTTTTCATTGATGCTTTTGCAGGCACCGTCGTTTTTACAATCCACACACTTGCAATCGTGGTCTTCATTCTTTTTGAGCTTTCCCCTGGGTTCTCCCCGTTTGTGATCGTAGGCCACCACGATGGAATTTTTATCCAGCAAAACACCCTGCAGCCTTCCATACGGACAAACCACAATGCAGGCCTGTTCCCGGAACCACCAGTATACAAAAAAGAAAACCGACGTGAAGATCAGCAGGGAAATGAGTGTGCCCGTATGCCCGCCGGGATCTTTCATATATCCCAGCAACGTATCCATGCTGATGAGATAGGCAAGAAAAAAATTGGCGATGAGGAACGAGATGGCAAAGAAGGCAATGAACTTGATGGTGCGCTTGCGTATCTTTTCTGCATTCCAGGGCATGGAACGCAGCTGCTTCTGTTTGGTGGAATCGCCGTCGATCCAGTACTCGATTTTCCGGAATACCATTTCCATGAAAATGGTTTGCGGGCATGCCCAGCCGCAGAAAATACGGCCAAACACCACGGTAAACAGAATTACAAATACAATGAAGGCGAGCATGCCGATGCCGAAGATGAAAAAATCCTGCGGCCAGAAGATCATGCCGAAAAAGATGAACTTACGCTCCAGCACATTGAACATGAACAGGGGCGCATCATTCACCTTAATGAACGGCAGCGTAAAGAATATGATAAGATAAACAATACTGAACCAGGTACGCCGGTTATACAGGCGGCCCTTCGGCTTTTTGGGATTGATGTAATTGCGGCGCCCTTCCTTGCTGATGGTGGCCACGGAATCCCTGAACGCTTCCTGCTTCAGTATGTCGGTAGTTTCTGTCATTGTTTATTTTTTTATGCCGGCTGTATCTGGCTTTGCCACAGCTCCCGAATCGGGTTTTGCGGCAACTGAATCCTTCACAGCACCGGCCGGGTTTTCCACCCAAAACTCCCCTTGCTGCGGTTTGGGTGTTGCCGGTTTGGTTCCATGCAGTGATTTTATGAAACTGGCGAGGTAGCTGATCTGCTTGGGACTGAACTGGCTGCTCCACGACTGCATTCCCTTATCGGGATAACCGTATTTGATGGTATGGAAAATATCGTTCAATGATCCTTTGTGCAGCCAGTAATCATCAGTAAGATTAGGGCCCACGTTACCGCCTCCGTCTTTTAAGTGACAGGCTGCACAGTTGGCTTCAAACAACTGCTGCCCGGCGCTGATACCTGCGGCATCGGCCAACGGCACATTTTTCTCATCAATTTTATCCTTGTTGCTGGCTTCATAGCGTTCCTTGTCAATGCGTGCCTGTTCCATTTCAGCATTGTATTCTTCGGTGGGGTTTTTTCCAACATGCATCACATGGAAATTGAACAGGTAAATGATCCCCACCACCACGGTTATATAAAAACCATATTTCCACCAAGGTGGCAAGGCATTGTCCAGTTCTTTGATGCCGTCGTAATCATGATCCAGCAGCACATCGGCTTCCTGTTCCACCGGTACCGCTTTGGTGAATATTTTTTTATCCAGCCCCGACCACCAGTTCACCAGTTTTGATTTTTCGCCGGCTGCTTTAATTTTTTCGGGCAGCAGTTCGGTATACATGCGGCGGATGGAAAAACCGAGGAACAGGATCACCAGCACCTCGGTGGCCAGCACGGTTACAAAGAAGTAAAACGTGGTTTCGGAAAGACCGCCGTAGTTAGGCAATTGCTGTGCCACGGCCGTACCGGCATCCTGTGCCATCAGCGTTTGCGACAACAGGGAAAATCCCAGCAGCAGGATCACCGGAAGTACCTGTGATTTTTGTTTGTTCTTTTCCAGCAGCTGACGCCCCAGCGCTGCTAATACCTGGCCCATGCCCCATATTACAAATGCAAGCACCACGATCATCACCACCAGCAGCGTGGCCAGCTGGTTATAACCGGATGTGGCGGGTTGGGTGGCAGCCGCAGCGGCTTTGTCCAGCGCCATACCGGCGGCGGCAGACAGCAACGCCGCTGCCATAAGCAATGATTTGTTTTTTATTGATCGGCTGAAATTCATACTAAGCATTTTTTAGGTTTGAGTTGGTCAATTCATCGTTCTCGAAGGGGATGTTCGACAGCAGTTCCACCCGCTCTTTCTTCATTTTCTTCACCAGCACCAGCAGCAACACAAAAAACAGGAAGAAAATAAACAGGGATATGATGGGATAGATATCGATGTTTTGAATCCGCTCGGCATATTGTTTTATGAATTTGAACATGACTTATTTATTATAGGTGGCTGTTTTGTTTTTACTGATGTCGGTACCCAGGCGCTGCAGGTATGCGATCAATGCAATCACTTCCCGGTCGGCCGGTATCTGTATGCCTTCTATCTTCAGGTTGATGCGGATGCTGTTGGCCTGGGTCATCAGGTCGGCATTGGCATAATTTTCATATCCCTTATCATACGGCACACCCAGCTTGCGCAGGGCATTGATCTTGGCCGCAGTGGATGCGGTATCAATGCGCTGATCCATCAGGAATGGATACGAAGGCATGATAGATCCTTCGGTCATGGAAGACGGTTCACGGAAATGACGGAAATGCCAGCCATCCGTTTTCTTCAGGTTGCCTGTACCCTCCCGGGCCAGGTCGGGACCGGTACGCTTACTTCCCCAGAGGAAGGGACGGTCGTACACAAACTCACCGGCTTTTGAATATTCACCATAGCGTTCGGTTTCGCTGCGGAACGGGCGGATCATCTGCGAGTGACATACATAACATCCTTCCCGCACATACACATCTCTTCCCTGCAGCTCCAGAGGCGTATACGGTTTTACACTGGAAATGGTAGGCACATTCGATTTGATGAGGAAGGTGGGAACCAGTTCGATGATGCCGCCGATCAATATCACCACCAGGCTCAGGATCATAAACTGAACCGGTTTGCGTTCAATCACCCGGTGCCAGTGTTCGCCTTCATGCTTCACGTATTCTTTCACCAGCGGGGCGGCTTCTGCTTCTTCATTGGCCACCAGGCTTCCCTTCTTCACGGTTTTATAAATATTATAGAACATGATGAACACGCCTATGAGGTACAGCGCACCACCCAAAGAACGCATGGCATAAAACGGTTTCAGGTAGGTTACGGTTTCCACAAAGTTTACGTACTTCAGCTGACCTGCATCGGTAAACTGTTTCCACATGGCGCTTTGGGTAAACCCGGCCCAGTACATCGGAATGGCATAGAAAAGGATACCCAGGGTTCCCAGCCAAAAATGATTATTGGCCAGTTTTTTTGAATACAGGTCGGTTTTAAATATTCTTGGTATCAGCCAGTACAGTACACCAAACGTAAGCATACCGTTCCAGCCCAGGGCGCCCACGTGTACGTGTGCAATGATCCAGTCGGTAAAGTGAGCAACGGCATTCACGTTCTTCAGCGAAAGCATGGGGCCTTCAAAGGTTGCCATACCATAAGCGGTAACGGCCACCACAAAAAATTTCAGGATTACATCATCCCTCACCCGGTCCCAGGCACCCCGTAAGGTGAGCAGGCCATTGATCATACCTCCCCAGCTGGGGAAGATGAGCATGAAAGAAAAAACAATACCGAGCGACTGTGCCCAGTTGGGCAGTGCGGTATACAACAGGTGATGCGGGCCCGCCCAGATATACAGGAAGATGAGCGCCCAGAAGTGAATGATGGAAAGACGGTATGAATACACGGGCCGGTTGGCTGCCTTAGGCATAAAGTAATACATCAGGCCCAGGTAAGGCGTGGTAAGGAAGAATGCCACGGCATTATGCCCGTACCACCACTGCACCAATGCATCCTGCACGCCGGAATACCAGCTGTAACTTCTCAGCCAGCTGTAGGGCAACTGGCCCGAACGCACGATGTGCAGCACGGCCACTGTTACAAATGTGGCGATGTAAAACCAGATGGCAACATACAGGTGCTTTTCCCGTCTTTTAATAATGGTACCAAACATGTTCCATCCAAACACCACCCAGATGATGGTGATGGCGATGTCGATGGGCCAGATGAGCTCTGCATACTCGGCACCCTGTGTTAAACCCACCGGGAGCGTAATGGCGGCGGCAACAATGATGAGCTGCCATCCCCAGAAATGGATATTGCTGAGTGTGTCGCTGAACATTCTAGCCTTGCAAAGACGTTGCAGCGAATAATACACGCCCATAAAAATACCGTTACCCACAAAGGCAAAAATCACCGCATTGGTGTGCAGCGGGCGAAGCCGGCCAAAGGATCCGTACTGGGTGATGTTAAGCTGCGGAAACACCAGCTGCAGCGCTACCCACAGACCTGCCAGCATGCCCACGGCACCCCATAAAATGGTGGCGTAGGCAAAGTTCTTCACAATCCGGTTGTCGTAATAAAATTTTTCTACCT